>JBBQFE010000039.1:0-11898 GCA_038321605.1 Mycobacteriales bacterium
AACTGCGGTCGATCACCTCTATGACGGCAGCAGGCACCTCGACATCGACGTGATCCGGTACCCGGTGGCAGCCACCCACGGGGCCGGTTGCACCCATTCGGCAGCGCTCGCCGCCTGTCTGGCCCGCGGGGATGACCTGGGCACGGCCGCCCGACGGGCCAGCCTGGTCGCCGGTGCTGCGGTACGTCGCGGACTGGCCGGCCTGGGTGCCGGTGACGGACCGGTAGATGTGCTGGACGTACGTTCCTACCTGCCGCCCCGGCTCTAGGGGCGCAGCGAGACCACCGGGTATCCGGCGCCGATCAGCGCCGAGCGCTCGGCGTCCGCCGCGAGCCGGACCGTCAGGTCACCGGTCTCGCTGAGGCCTGCATGCAGCGGTGCCCCGATGAGATCCCACGATCGGCTGATCGAACCGCCGAGCACCACCATCTCCGCACCGAAGCGCTGTACCCAGGGCCCGAGTACCCGGCCCAGCACCAGGAAGGAATCATGAAAGACCCCGCGCGCAAGGGGATTTCCGGCCCGCGCAAGATCAGCGATCTCCCGGACGTCCAGGTCGGCACCATCGACGGTGTCGGCGGAGACAGCTGCCCAGGCGCGCCTCAGAGCTCGCCGCGAGACCCAGTCCTCCAGCGGGCGGCCGTCGTGATCGACGAGGTGGATCTCACCGTCAGGGGGGACGTCCGGTCCGGAATCGACGATGCCGCCATCGGCGAGAAAGGCCGAGCCGATTCCGGTGCCGAGGGTGATTCCGACACAGCGCCGGGCACCGCGGGCCGAGCCGGTCAACCATTCGCCGACCAGGAAAGCGCTGGCATCATTGGTGAAAGTGACCGATGCTGGCCGGCCGGCACCGATCCGGGTCAGCTCGTCGATCAGGCCGGTCCACAGGTCGACTCCGTTGAGATGTTCGAACTTGCCGACGCCCACGAAGTGCGCGACACCGCGGTCGTAGTCGAACGGTCCCGGCATCGCTACGCCCCAGTGGGCACCCGGCGGAGCGCCCAGTTCGGCGGCGGCGCTGGCGAACACTCCCAACAGAACTGGTGATTCGGCGTCGGCATCAACCTGCCGCCGGGTGTGGCCGAGCACCGACCAGGTGCTCGATTCGATGAAGGCGGCCGAAACGTGCGTGCCGCCGACTTCCAGGATGGGTACCAGGCTCACCCGAGGTCCAGCTTGAGCAGGGCGTTCTCGACAACCTCCATCAGCGCCGGGTGAATCCAGTACTGACCGCGGGCAACCTCGGGAACGGTCTGCGAGAAGGACATCGCCTGGATCAGCGGCTGAATCAGGTTCGAGGCCTGGTGTCCCATCAGGTGCGCACCGAGCAGCAGCTTGGTGCTCGGATCGGCTATCAGCTTGCAGATGCCCACCTGATCCTCCATGGCCCAGCCATAGGCGGTGTCCCCGTAGTGCTGGACGGCGGTGACGAAGTCCAATCCCTGCTCGACGGCCTGCGCCTCGGTCAATCCCACGCTGGCGATCTGCGGATGGGTGAACACCGCCGCCGGCACGAACCGATGATCGAAGGCCCGCAGGTCATCGGGGTGCACCAAGTTGTGGGCGACCTTTCGTGCCTCGTGGTTGGCGACGTGCTTGAGCTGATGCTCGGAGCTGACGTCACCCAGCGCCCAGATGCCGGGCACCGATGTCCTGCCGTACTGGTCCACCACGACCCGGCCGTCCTCGTGCACCGCAACGCCGGCCCGGTCCAGGCCGAGGTCGGCGGTGTTCGGCACCCGCCCTGTCGCCACCAGCAGGGCATCGCCACGCACGACGGACCCGTCGGCGAGGTGCAGCGAGATCTCGCCGTCCGCCTCGGTGACGGTGCTCAGGACTGACCCCAGGCGAACGTCCCAGCTCGCTTTCGCCTGCTCGGTGAACGCGACGGAGATGGTCTCGTCGAGGTGCCGAAGCAGGCGTTCACCGCGCGCCACCAGGGTGACGTCGCTCCCGAGAGCGGAGAAGACATGGGCGAACTCGGCGGCGATGTAACCACCACCGACGATGATCAGCCGCGCGGGCAGTTCCTCGATCCGCATGATGGTGTCCGAGGTGTGGATCTTTACTCCACTGGCCGCGATCTCCTCGGGAACCTGGGCATGACCACCGGCCGCGATCACGATCTGATCCGCGGTGAAGGTGACCGGGCCGGCGTCGGTCGGTGCCGTGCTCACCACCTCTATGGTGTGCGGGTCGACCAGCCGGGCATGGCCGAAGAAGGCAGTGGTGTTCTCACCGTGCTCCCGGTAAGCGCGACCACCGGCCGAGATCGGGTCGATGCGCCCGAACACCCGGTCCCGGATGTCGCGCCACCGGACACCGGTCAGCTCCGCATCGACGCCGTAGCGGGACGACTCGGCGATCGTGTGTGCCACATCAGCGGCGTAGACGTACATCTTGGTGGGGATGCAGCCCACATTGAGGCACGTGCCACCGAAGACACCATGCTCGACGATGGCCACCCGCTTACCGTCGAAGTCTGCGGTGATCAGGGAATTCCCCGATCCTGAACCGATGATCGCAAGGTCGAAGTCGCTCGTCGTTACCACCAGGTCAGGGTACTTGGGTGGGCACCCGCACCGCGGCAGGTCCGCGCAGACCATGATGCTCGCGCGCTACACAGCATGCTCTGGCGCCGCGGAGCGCATGATGGTCTGGTGCTGAGTTCGCTGTCTCCCCCACGCCGCCGACTGGTTCTCGGGCTGCTCGCGGCCGCGGTGGCGGCGGCGCTTTCGCTGGCCGCGGTAAGCGTGTTCGGCGCGTCCAGCAAGGTGCCCAGTGCAGCCCAGGTGATCGCACAACCGCCAGGACCGGTACTGCTGGTACCCGGCTACGGCGGTTCCGAGACGGGGCTGCGGACGTTGGCTGCCCGGTTGCAGCGTGCCGGCCGGGTCGTGCAGATCCTGCCGCTGCCCGGCGGCGGCACCGGTGACCTTCGTACTCAGGCGAAAGCGCTCGCCGCGGCAGCCACCGCGCTGGCCGCCGCGAAGCATGCCGCCACCATCGATGTCGTGGGTTACTCGGCGGGCGGCGTGGTCGCCAGGCTGTGGGTACACGACTTCGGCGGGGCACAACTGGCAAGGCGCATCGTGACCCTGGGCTCGCCGCAGCACGGGACGACGCTGGCCAGCCTGGGGGCGTTACTACCCTCGGCCTGCCCGCTGGCCTGTCAGCAACTTGCACCAGGCAGTGATCTGCTCGCCGGACTCAATGCCAAGCCGGAGCCGGTGGACGGGCCGCAGTTCGTATCGATCTGGACGACGGCCGACGATGTGGTGCTACCGCCGGAATCCGCTCGCCTCGAGGGTGCCGCGCTCAACTTCACCGTGCAGAGCGTGTGTTCGGCGTCGACCGTCCGGCACAGCGGCCTGCCCACCGATCCGTCGGTCGACGGCATGGTGCTGGCCGAACTCGCCGCCGGTGCACCGGTGACGCTGTCAGGCTCGGATTGTGCCCGGCTCAGCTCGTGACGTCCTTGGTCTTGAAGTTCGCCCAGGCGGCGCCGAGCAGGACCACCACGTAGACGGCCTGCAACGCAAGCCCCCGGTCGACGTTCCGCCAGAGGATCGGATCTCGGAACAGGTCGACGAAGGAAAGCCAATAGCGGGTGGGCAGATACGGCTGCAACGACCGCGCGGCATCCAGGGTCAACAGCAACGATGACCCGATCAGGAACGCCAGGGCGCCGAGGGTTGCCGACTGCGGAGAATCGGTCAGGGTGGACAGGAACAACGCCATCGCCGCGACGCCCAGCATCGACACCGCCACGTACGCGATCGCCATCACCGTCCGAACCGCGATCTGGGCCGGCGTGAGATTGGAGCCCGAGACCGAGGTCACCGCAGCCGACAGCGGCTGGTTGCCCAGCAGCAGCCGGCCGACCACGAATCCGGTGCCGGCGACCAGCACCACCGCGACCAGTACGAAGGCGAACACCGACGTCAGCTTCGCCACCAGCAGTTTGGTACGCCCCACCGGTCGGATCAGCAGATAGCGCAGGGTGCCGGCCTGAGCCTCGCCCGCGACCGTCTCACCCGCAACGACCGCTACCGCGATCGGCAGGAACAGCGGGAGCACGATGGCCAGGGCCGCCACCGAGAACAGCGAACCGTTGGTGAGCACCGCAGACAGGAAGGCCGGCCCCTGGCCAGGTCGCGGTCCGAGGTGCGTGGTGGCCAGCAGGATCGCCACCACGGTCGGCAGCGCATCGAGCAGTGCGAGGGTCAACCAGGTGCGGGGGCGGCCGAACAACTTCTTCAGCTCGATGGCTATCACGCGCCGGCCACCCGTACCCGCTCGGAAGTGGTGAGCTGCAGGACCACTTCCTCCAGACTGCGGCGCTCCGGTGCGAGCTCGTCGATTCGCACTCCCTGCGCCACCAGGGCTGCATTGAGGTCGGCGGCCGCCGATCCGCGCACTGTCAGCCGATCACCGTCGGCGGCGACCACCCGGCCGTTGAGATAGGCCCGGGCCTGCGCGACGTCGGGGGTCCGCAGCACCACGTTGCCCGTCGGGGCCTGCAGGTTCGCCAGACTGTCCTGCACGACCAGTCGGCCCCGGTCGATGACGCCGACCCGGGTACACAGCTGCTCCACCTCGGCGAGCAGGTGACTGGACAGAAAGATGGTGGTTCCCCTCGCGTTGAGTTGCAGCAGCAGGTCCCGGATCTCATGAATCCCTTGTGGATCAAGGCCATTGGTCGGCTCGTCCAGTACCAGCAGTGCCGGTTCGGACAGCAGCGCTGCCGCCAGCCCCAGTCGCTGGCGCATGCCCAGCGAATAGGCCTTGACCGGACGTTTGCCGACCGTACCCAGGCCGACGAGGTCGAGCACCTCCGCCACCCGGGCCGCCCTCGTTCGGCGCGGGCCGGCCGGGCCGCTGCCGTCGTGCAGCATCAGGTTCGCGCGACCGGACAGATGTCCGTACGCGGCCGGCCCCTCCACCAGCGCGCCCACCCGGGGCAGCACCCTGACCGCTGACGATGGCATGGGTTGATCCAGCACCTCGATGCTGCCCGAGGTCGCCAGCACCAGGCCGAGCAACATGCGGACGGTCGTCGTCTTACCCGAACCGTTCGCGCCTAGGAAGCCGTAGACATCTCCGGCGCGCACATCCAGATCGATCCCGTCGACGGCGGTGAACCGCCCGTAGCGTTTGGTCAGCTTGTCGGTACGGATCATCCGGTGGGTCCTCGGTAATCGGCGAGTTCGGCAGCGGCCGCGGCCAGCCGGGCGTCGGTCACGGTGCCGATCAGCAACCAGTACCGACCCTGTCCCGCGCGGTTGGTGAGCAGCAGGCTGAGCGGGCCGACCGAGATGCTCAGGCCGGCCGGGGTGGTGCTCACGCCGGGCGCCTTCTGGAGCTGGTCATGCAGCGAGCCGGCCAGCCGGCCCGGCAGCGGCGCCGCGATGAATTCCGTGACACCTCTGCCGTACACGCCGATCGCGCCCACCTGGCCGAGCAGCGCGTTGCGGCTGACCCCAAGCAGGGCGGGCGGAGGTACCCCGCCGCCGAACCGGTTGATGATGCTCGCCAGGTCGTCACCGTCCGACGATTGCACGCGGGCGCCGGCGGGAACTGTGAAGGCGGTGGTACTGGCCGCCGGGCTGTCCGCACTGAAATCCAGAAAGGAGCTGGAGATGCCCGGGGAGGCCGAGCCCTTGGCGTAGACGGCAACCCGCAACGGGATCGAGGTCGCGACATCGGCCCACACATCGACGTGATCGATCATGCTGGCCTGATCCGAGGGGCGCAACCGCAGACCCACGGCGTCCCGGCCCGCGATGCGCTGCGGCGCCAACGGGCTCAGTTCAGCGACCGTGGCCTGGCTGAGTAGGCGCCGCCCCAGTTCCGGCGGCAACAGATCCGCAGCTACCGGCAATCGAACCTGAGCGCGCACCGGCGGGTTGGTGATCGTCGCGCGGTTCGATTCATAGTTCCAGGTCCAGGTGCCGTCGGCGTCGGCGTGCACATCCGTCTCGCCGGCAAGGTTCAACTGGTCCACCCGCCAGTCCGTGCCGGTCCGCCACCAGACCCGCAACTGGGACTGGCCACCCAGCAGGTCGGTCAGCGACGTGAACTGGCCACCGGTCACCGGCAGGGCCAGGCCACCGTCGGATTCTGCGTAGCCGGAATAGGCGTGCGAGGAGGACTGCGCGATCTGCTGTTGCAGCTGAGCAACCCCGACACCGGGCGCGCTGACCGGCAATGCCGCGACCGCCGCGGGCAGGGAGGCAAGCAGCGCGATACCGGCGAGCACCGCCAACCACCGCCAGTACCGCCTCATACTTCACCGTACGTCAGCAGCTGGGGGGAGGTTCAGCGGCAAATCCTTACCGATTGGCGAACTCCGTGCGGCGCCCAGCCGGGTCGGCCCGTTAAGGTCTAGGGCATGCCCGCGTCGGTGACGAGCCAGCCGTCGACGCCTTCGGTGCGCTGCGCCGCCCGAAGGAACCGCCCCGGATGAGCCGTCAGACCCGCGGGCTGAACTGGGTACCGCTTCGCCAGGTAGTGCGGCCCACGGCGGGGATCCTGGCCATCCTGCTCGTCGTGGAGTACGTGCTGCTGCCTCAGATCGCGGGTGCCCGTAAGACCATTCACCTGCTGTCCGGGATCAACCTGTGGTGGCTTGCGCTCGGCGTGGTCACCGAGGTCGCGTCGCTGCTGGCCTACGCCAGGCTGACTCAGCGCACCCTGCGAGCGGAGAACCTCGGTTTCGCCAAGATCCTGCAGATCGACCTGTCCACCCTTGCAGTCAGCCACGTGGTGCCGGCGGGGTCGGTGGTCGGGATGGGGCTGGGCTACCGGTTGCTGACCCGGGCAGGGGTTCCCCGGAGCGTTGCGGTGACCGGCAAGACGCTGCAGACGGTCGGATCAGCGGTCGTCCTGAACGTCATCCTCGGTATCGGGCTGGTCGCGGCGCTGGTGCTGCACGGCGGTGATCCGCTGTACACACCGATCGCGATCGCCGGTCTGCTGCTGCTGGTGGCGGTGACCGTGGCCACCGTGCTTATCCTGCGACGCCAGCAGCGCATCACCGATCTGGTCACCCGCGCGCTCAACCGGCTACCGCACATCGACCCGGAAGCCGGGCGCCGGATCATCGAGTCGCTCGGCTCCACGCTGCGCTCGCTCGGCACCGACCGGATGTTCCTCAGGCAGACCCTGCGATGGGCGACGCTCAACTGGTTGCTGGACGCGCTGGCATTGTGGTGCTCGGTCCGCGCCTTCGGACATTCGCTCGGCCCGGTCGGCCTGATCGTGGCCTATGGCCTTGCCAACGTCGCCGCCGCGCTGCCGTTCACGCCGGGCGGACTGGGGATCGTCGAGGGCATCCTGGTACCCGCACTGGTCGCGTTCGACACGCCTCGAGGAATCGCGATCCTCGGCGTGCTCGCGTGGCGACTGTTCAGCTTCTGGATCCCGATCCCCATCGGCCTGGCCTGCTACGCGCCGCTGGCGACCCACCACGATTCCAGGAGCGCCGCTGACGACTTGAGCTACGACGCCGACGAGGATGCCGGCGGTGCTGGCGTTACCGGCGGTGCTGGCGTTACCGGCGGTGCTGCGGTCGAAGGCGGCTCGGCCGAAGGCGGGCACCGCGCGTCAGGCGACCTCCCCGGCGCCCGCGAGTAGTCGCCCACAGCGCAGGCACAGTTGCCGGCACGGACCCCTCAGGTCGCCACCGTCCGCGCCGATGGGGTCAACGATGATCATCACGACCGAGCTCGACCCGTTCGGGGAGCAGCCCACCACCCGCCGCGGTCCGATGCGCCCGCGACGGCTCGTCAGCGTCCGAGCGAACCAGAGCAAGAGGCTGAGTTCCCACGTCTTCCGAGCCGTGGACGTCGTCGCCCTCGTCGTGGTCACTGTGCTGCTGAGCGACCATCAGTCGCCGCTACCGCTGCTGTCCACGCCGCTGCGTGAGCTGCTGCCACTGGTCGTGGGTGCGCTGGCGCTGTCCAGAATCCTTCGGTCGCTACGCCTGTACCGGTTCGCCCTGAGTGAGGGCCTGATCAAGCACCTGACGCACCTGATCGCGGCAGTCGCGACGGCGACGGCCGCAGTCTTTGTCACCAGATGGCTGGTCGGTACCGGCCCTTCCGTGAGAACCTGCTGGCAGTTCGCAGGCACCCTGATGGTGACGCTGGCGCTGCTGCACGCGGGGTGGTGGTCACGGGTGAGGCGGTGGCGCTCCCAGGGGTGGCTGACCCAGAACATCCTGATAGTCGGCGCGACAGACCATGCCGAACACGTGATCAGCGACGCGCTGGCTCGGCGGCACGTCAATGTGCTGGGCATCTTCGACGACCGCCTCGAGCGGGTCCCGCGTTCCATACTTGGCGTGCCCGTGCTCGGCAATGTCGATGCACTGCTCGGGCACAAGATCACCCCCTACGTCGACCGGATAGTCATCGCCGTCGAACCAGCGGCCACCGGACGGGTCCGTGAGATCGCAGCGCGGCTCGCGGTGCTGCCGAACGAGGTGACGCTGTTCCTCGCCCAGGATGCGCAGGGACGATCGGCTGCCCTCAACCGTCTCGAGGAGTCGCCACTGGCCGAGCTCGCCGGTCCAGCTGATGTGGACCGCAAGGCGTTGGCCAAGCGGGTTCAGGACGTGCTGATCGGCGGCCCGATCCTGGTGCTGGTGAGTCCGCTGCTGGCCCTGATCGCGCTGCTGATCAAGCTCGACACCCGGGGCCCGGTGTTCTTCAGGCAACCTCGGCACGGCTTCAACAACGAAGAGATCGTAGTGTGGAAGTTCCGCTCGATGCGGGCCGACACCACCGATCTCAAGGCGGAACGACAGGTCACCGCCGGCGACGACCGGATCACCCGGGTCGGCCGCTTCCTACGCAGCACCAGCCTGGACGAACTGCCACAGCTGGTGAACGTGCTGCGCGGTGAGATGTCGCTCGTCGGTCCCCGCCCCCATGCCATCGGGATGAAGACCGGCGATGTGGAGTCCAACCGGCTGGTCGCCGAGTACGCCCACCGGCACCGAATCAAGCCCGGGATGACCGGCTGGGCTGCGATCAACGGATCTCGAGGACCGCTGCACGCGGCGTCAGAAGTTCAACGCCGGGTTGCCCTCGACGTCGACTACATCGCTCGGCAGTCCTTCAGGCTCGATCTGCGGATCATGGCGCTGACGTTGCCGGGGCTGCTCGGCGACCGGCACGCGGTTCGTTGATTTCCCAGCAAGACTGACCCACCATCTCTCACCCCCGGAGGCACGGTCTCATGCTGCTCACCTCGCCGACAGGTCGCGCTACGCGGCGCTCCGTCGCGGTCATCCTGGCCGCGGGCCTGGCGACCATCAGTGCCGGGATGTTGGCTGCACCGGCCAGCGCTACCACGGTGTACTCGACGCTGGCCGCCTTCGCCGGCACCGGCGCAGGCGGCGCACCGACACCTGGACCGGCGACCAGTTCACCGATGTGGAATTCGGCGGCGGTAGCTGTCGATCCGAGCGGCAACGCCTACATCGCCAACACCAACGACTACAGCATCGAGAAGGTCAGCCCGGCCGGGACGCTCAGCATCTTCGCGGGCGACGGGGCCCTCAGCAGCCCGACCCCGGGGCCTGCGACCCAATCCTCGGTCGGCTTCCCCGCAGCTCTGGCCACGGACAGCGACGGCAACGTCTACAGCGTCGATCAGTTCAGCGACGTGGTCGAGAAGATCACTCCGGACGGGACGTTGACCGTCATCGCGGGTACCGGCAGCGCAGGCGCGCCCACCCCTGGGCCGGCGACGTCCTCGGCGCTGCATCACCCGACCTCGGTGGCAGTGGACTCTGCCGGCAACCTCTACATCGGCGACTGCTCCAACAACCGGATCGAACGGGTGAACTCGGCGGGGACCCTGAGCGTGTTCGCCGGGACCGGATCATCGAGCTCGGCGGTACCTGGACCGGCGACCAGTTCACCGATGGTCTGCCCCGCTGCGCTGGCGATCGATGGGCACGACAACGTCTTCGTTGCAGACGACAACTCGCAGGTCTCCAAGATCACCCCGACCGGGACGTTGAGTTTCGCCGTCGGAAACGGCACCAGCTACGCGCCGCCGGTGCCCGGGCCCGCGACCCTGTCACCGCTGGGCTACATCCAGGGATTGTCCTTCGACGACCGAGGCGATCTCTATCTGGCGGACACCGGCAACAACCTCATCGAGGAGGTCGACGCGGCCGGTGACCTCAGCGTGGTCGCAGGAACCGGCGGTGGGAACACCCCGACCATCGGCGCGGCTGCGCTGGCGACCGACCTGACACCGAACAGCGTCACCTATGACCGAACCCGCGGGGCGCTGCTCATCCCCGATTCCTACGACCGTTTCGTCTACCAGATCGGGGTCACCGCAGAACCCGGTCAGCCCCTGTCCTTGACCGGCACGTCCGCGGACAAGAGCATCAGCATCTCGTTCTCGGCACCCGCCGACCACGGATACCCCCTCACCGGCTACGACATCTCCCTCGACGGTGGGGCGACCTGGTCAGCGCTCACGTACACCTCAGCGGGTGGCACGGTCAGCGCGACGGTGGCCGGGCTGACCAACGGTCACACCTATCCGGTGCTGGTCCGCGCCCGCAACGTCCTCGGCACCGGTGTGGCGTCCGCGGCCGTGTCGCTCACTCCGGCAGGGCCTGCGCCGGCCCCCACGCTCACGGTCACCAGCCCGTCGAACCACAGCACGCTCAGGGCCGGGCACTCGCGTCCGACGATCTCCGGAGCTCACGGCGTCGCCGGCGACAGCATCGCGATCAGCGATGGTGGCGGCCAGATCTGCGTGACCCGGGTCAGGTCGGATGGCACCTGGCAGTGCACACCCGCCAAGGCCCTGGCAACCGGAACCCACACCCTGACCATTCGCGAATCCGGTGCCGGTGGGCAGGTGGTGGCGACCACCACGCTCAGCCTTGTCGTCGATGCCCCCGCGCGGATTGCCGGCGGTTCAGGTGCTGGGTCCGGTGCCACGCTGGCGAATACCGGCTCACGTCCCGGTGCCTTGGCGCTCATCGCTGTCGGCACCATCCTTGCCGGCGCGGCCATGACCGGTATCGCCCGTCGCCGGGTTCCGCGCGGCTGCTGACCTGGACTGTCAGGCCAACAGCCCCCCAGTTCGATAGGCACTCACATCGCCATGACGCTGCCGGTGCATATCAAACCAACCGGCCCCAGTCGATGGACACAGGCCGGATTGGCCGTGCAGGACAGGACGGCTACCACTAGGCACAATTACCGACACGTGCAACCGATGATCGGTGTTCGCGTGAGCGGAAAGGAGCCTCAGCGGTGAGAGCAGCGTACGGGTCTGCAAGCGACGCCCGGTTGCCCGATCACGGGTTACGGGCGCTGTTGTCCATCGACGCGCGCCGGCAGCGGTATCTCGATGTCGAGGCGGCCCTGGCCGCAGCGCAGGCCGATGTTGGACTGGTCCCGGCAGCCGCGGCGGACGCGATTGCGGCGAGCGCGCGCCTGGAACTGCTCGACGCGAGGCGCCTGGACGGCGAGCAGGCGCGCACCGGTCACGTGATGGTGCCGATCATCGGCGAGCTGGCCCGGGTGGTCGGTGTGGAGCACGGCGGCTGGGTGCATTGGGGCGCGACAACGCAGAACATCCAGCAGACCGGTGACGTGCTGGGCATCCGTGCCGCCCATGGCATCATCACCGACCTGCTGGTCGAGGTGCTGACGGATCTGGCCGGGCTGGCCGACCGTTACGCCGGTACGGTGATGGCCGGACGAACACACGCCCAGCAGGCCGTGCCCATCACCTTCGGCTACAAGGTTGCCGCCTGGGCCGATGCGATGCTTCGACACCGGCAGCGCCTCGACGAGCTGCCGCCTCGGCTGTTCATCGCGATGGCCGGCGGCGCGACCGGCACCTTCG
>JBBQFE010000040.1:0-11645 GCA_038321605.1 Mycobacteriales bacterium
GGCAGGACGGCTGCGCGCGACCTTGTACGGCGCGGCCTGGGCGACCGGCTTGACCACGAGCAGGTCGATGTTGACGTGTGCCGGACGGGTCGCCGCGAACGCGATCACATCGGCGATGTCGGCGGCGGTCAGGGGCTCGTCCACACCGGCGTACACCGCCGCCGCACGGTCCGCGTCGCCACCGAAGCGGACCAGCGAGAACTCCTCGGTAGCGACCATGCCGGGTGCGATCTCGGTGACCCGGACGGGTTTTCCGTTCAGTTCCAGACGCAACGTCTCGATCATCGCCCTGGCCCCGTACTTCGCCGCGGAATACCCGGCGCCGCCCTCGTACACACCGTGCCCGGCGGTGGACCCGGTGAGCAGCACGTGCCCGCCGGTGCCCGCCTCCAGCGCGGGCAGCAGGGCCTGGGTCACCCGCATGGCGCCGAGCACATTGGTCTGGAACATCCGCTCCCAATCATCGGGATCTGCGGTGGCAACCGGGTCCAGCCCGACCGCTCCGCCGGCGTTGTTGACCAGCACGGCCACATCACCGGTAGCAGCTGAGCCCACGCCGCGATCGGCCACCCGTTGCCGCAGCGCCTGTACCGAGGTCGCGTCGGTCACATCGAGCTCGACAGCCGTGATCGACCCGGGCCCGGTGACCGGCTCGGCGGCCAGGTCGGCGAGCCGGTCCAGTCGCCGCGCTGCGGCCCAGACCTCGAATCCCTCGGCCGCCAGCCGGCGGGCGGTTGCGGCCCCGATGCCACTCGATGCTCCGGTCACCACGGCAAGTCCACGCGTCGGTTCGGTCATACATCGATTCTCCCCACTCGCGCCGATGGGGCATTATCGGGGGAGGTAGAACGTTGCTGACTGGGGTGGCGGCGGGTCGGTCTGCACTGCCCGAAGCCAGTCGTCGTGTGTTGCCGCGCGTCACGCGCTGCCGAAGAGAGGATGCGGATGAGTCGGATCGCCCGGCACAACGCACTTCCCCGACGGGTGGCGACCCTGAGCGTGCACACCTCCCCGCTGGAGCAGCCGGGCGGCGGGGACGCGGGCGGAATGAACGTCTACGTCCTGGAAACCGCCAAGCGACTGGCGGAGCACGGCGTCGAGGTCGAGATCTTCACCCGCGCGACCTCGTCGGACCTGCCCCGGATCGTCGAGATCGAGCCCGGCGTGACCGTGCGTCATGTCACAGCCGGCCCGTTCGAGGGGCTGTCGAAGCAGGATCTGCCCGCCCAACTCTGCGCCTTCACCGCGGCGGTGCTGCGTGCAGAGGCCCATCAGGAACCTGGCTGGTACGACCTGATCCACTCGCACTACTGGCTCTCGGGGCAGGTCGGCTGGCTGGCCCGCGACCGATGGGGCGTCCCACTGGTGCACACGGCGCACACCCTGGCCAAGGCGAAGAACGCCCAACTGGCCGACGGCGACACCCCGGAGCCCTATGCCCGCATCATCGGCGAGGAGCAGGTGGTGGCCGAGGCCGACCGGCTGATCGCCAACACCGACGCCGAGGCGAGCCAGCTGATCGACTGGTACGGCGCCAAATCCGACCGCGTGACGACAGTGCCGCCGGGGGTGGATCTCGACGTGTTCAGCCCGGGCGACATGGCGGCTGCCCGCTCGCAGCTCGGTATCGGGAACGACGCATTGATGCTGCTGTTCGTCGGTCGGTTGCAGCCCCTCAAGGCGCCGGACGTGCTGATCCGTGCCGCCGCCCGGATCGCCTCGGACAACCCCGACCTGGCCGATCGGCTTCAGGTGATCGTCGTCGGCGCGCCCAGCGGTTCCGGGCTGAACGATCCGGACGGCCTGCGCAGCCTGGCGGCAGCGCTCGGAATCGAGGACCGGGTCCGGTTCTGCCCACCGGTGTCCAGGGAGCGGCTGGCGGACTTCTACCGGGCCGCCGACCTGACGGTGGTGCCGAGCTACAACGAGTCCTTCGGACTGGTTGCCCTGGAATCGCAGGCCTGCGGTACGCCGGTGGTGGCCGCCGCGGTCGGCGGCCTGCCGACTGCCGTGCTGGACGGGCGCACCGGCGTACTGGTCGACACCCATGCCACCCAGGACTGGGCGGCGGCGATCACCGCGCTGCTCCGCTCGCCGCAGCGGCGCAGGTTATTGGCCACCGCCGCGCGTGAGCACGCCGAGCAGTTCTCCTGGCGGCACACCGCCGACGGGTTGCTGCGTTCCTACCGGGACGCAGTCGCCGATTTCCAGGCTCTGCTCCCCACCGGATCGGCGGACTGAACAATGACTCTGCAGGAACCGGTAGCAGCTGCTCAGCTGGTGGCGTACGCCGAGGTCGTGCGTGCCACGTTGACCGAGGCCGGCATCGACTTCACCGAACCCGCCCCCGGCAAGTTCGTCGCCAACCTGCCCGGCGAGAAGCGGCTGAAGACGGCCTGCTGGCTGAGTATCGGCAGCAGCAGCCTCACCATCGAGGCGTTCGTGGTGCGCCGGCCTGACGAGAACCGCGAGCAGGTCTATCACTGGCTGTTGTCGCACAACGCCCGGATGTTCGGAGTGGCCTGGTCCGTCGACGATTCCGGCGATATCTACCTGACCGGCCGCTGGCCGCTGGCCGCGATCACCGGGCCCGACATCGACCGCCTGCTCGGTGTGGTGCTCGATCACGCCGATGCGTCGTTCAACACCTTGCTCGAACTCGGCTTCGGAAGTTCGATCCGCCGCGAGTGGGCATGGCGCGAGAGCCGGGGTGAGTCGATGGCGAACCTCGCGGCGTTCGCAGGCTTCGTCACGCGGGCCGAGCGCGACGAAGCTGACCGGAACGACGCCGACCGGAACAGGACCAATCGGGCGTGACTCAGACCGAACTGGTTCTCGATCACCGCTTCAATGGGCCGGCCGGATCGGGCAACGGCGGCGTCACGTCCGGTCTGCTCGCCGAGCGCTTCGACCCCGCAGCCACCGTCGAGGTGACCCTGCGGTTGCCACCGCCACTGCAGACCCCGATGACGATCGTGCAGGACGGCCTGTCGCTGCAGGCCCTTGCCGGAACGGAGCTGATCGCAACGGCGGCGGTGGTCGGCGACGAGCTCGTCCCGGAGCCGCCCGTGGAGCTGAGCGCGGCGGTAGCAGCGATGACCCGCTACGACGGCCTGGTCGACCATCCCTTTGCCACCTGTTTCGTCTGTGGCACCGGTCGGCCGGCCGGGGACGGCCTGGAGATCTGGGCCGGCAGCGTCACGGCCGGCGAGCCGAAGTTGGTGGCATCGAAGTTCGTGGCGCGCAACGTCGGTCTGCCAGGCCCGGTGCTGGTGTGGGCCGCCCTGGACTGCCCCGGCGGCTGGTCGATCGGTCTGGTCGGGCGGCGTGCCGTCCTCGGCAGAATGACCGCACGGGTGGTGTCGACGCCGCTGACCGACGAGGTGTGCGTGGTGGTCGCCAGCTGCCTCGGCTGGCAGGGGCGGAAGGCCTTCAGCAAATCGAGCCTGTACGGAGCGGACGGCCGACTGCTCGGGGTCGCCGCCCAGACCTGGATCGAACTCAGGTAGCGCCCGGCGGGGTCTGGCAGGATTACCGGTCATGACGGCAACCCTGATCCTGCTGCGCCATGGCGAGAGCGACTGGAACTCCAAGAACCTGTTCACCGGCTGGGTGGATGTCGACCTGACGGCGGCGGGTGAGGCCGAGGGTCGCCGCGGTGGGGAGTTGCTGCGCGAGCATGACCTGCTGCCCACGGTGGTGCACACCTCTTTGCTGCGGCGGGCCATCCGCACCGCGCAGATCGCGCTCGACGCCGCCGACCGGCACTGGGTGCCGGTGCGGCGATCCTGGCGGTTGAACGAGCGGCACTACGGTGCCCTGCAGGGCAAGGACAAAGCTGCGGTACGGGCGGAATTCGGCGACGAGCAGTTCATGCTCTGGCGCCGCTCCTACGACGTACCACCGCCGGCGCTGGCCGATGACGACACCCACAGCCAGGTGGGGGATCCCCGGTATGCGGACCTTCTCGAAACCGTCCCCAGGACGGAATGCCTGGCCGACGTCGTGCGGCGGATGCTGCCGTACTGGTACGACGCGATCGTGCCGGATCTGCGCAACGGCACCGTGCTGGTCACCGCGCACGGCAACTCGCTGCGAGCGCTGATCAAACACCTGGACAAGCTGTCGGACGAGGCAGTGGTGGGCCTGAACGTGCCGACCGGCATCCCCCTGCGGTACGAGCTGGACGAGCGCACCCTGCTGCCTACGAAGCCCGGCGAGTACCTCGACCCGGCCGCAGCTGCGGCTGCCATCGACGCGGTAGCCAACCAGGGCAAGAAGTAGCCGCTGCGGCCCGCGTGAAGCGCCCGGCCGCAGCGTGCGGCCGGAGCCTGCGGCGCTCGCGGGTCCCGGTGCGCTGTTAGTTGCTCGGCTGGCGGGGCGCGGCCGAACCCGTCTGCATCTCACCGGTGGCGATGAACACGATGCGGCGGGCAACCCCGACCGCGTGGTCGGCGTACCGCTCGTAGTACCGGCCCAGCAGCGCCATGTCGATTGCCGACTCGGTCCCGTGGGACCAGTTGTCCGACAGCAGCACGGTGAACAGCTTGCGGTGCAGTGCGTCCATCGAGTCGTCCTCGGCCTCTATCGCCTTCGCCAGTTCGACGTCACGGCCCTTGATCACCTCGGCGACCTTCTCGACCAGCGACAGCGCGACCTGGCCCATCTGCGAGATCACGTCGCGAAGCTCCTCGGGAACCGCGATGTCCGGGTACCGCATCCGCGCCACCTTGGCGACGTGCAGCGCCAGATCGCCCATCCGCTCGAGGTCGGCCACCAGGTGCAGCGTGGTGACCAGGACCCGCAGGTCGGTCGCGACGGGCTGCTGCAGCGACAGCAACTGGAAGGTGCGCGACTCCAGATCGGCGCGCAGGGCATCGATCGCGGTGTCATCGCTCACGACCCGCTCCGCACCGTTGAGGTCGGCATCGAGCAGCGCATTGGTCGCCCGCTCCATGGCGGTGCCGGCCAGATACGTCATGGCCACCAGGGAGTTGCCGATTTCGTCGAGTTCGTCGTGGTAAAGATCGCGCATGGCTACAGCCTAGAGGCCGCGCCGCGCGGGCAGCACCGGTTGGAGTGAATGCCCGGAAGACGTTGGATGAACAAGACGTGACCTACGGGTTCCCAGCCGCTCTCGGGCACCTGACGGCCGTGAAACCCCCGTACGATCTGGCCGTGACCCTGTTAGCGGCCGTCGTTGTGGCCATCGTGGTGGTGCTCGCTCTGTGCGCGGGCGCTGCCATCGGGTTTGCCCTGAGCCGGTCCCGGTCGCGACTGGCGAACATTGTCGGATCAGGACCGATCCCGCGCCGCCGCGCGACCGACCGCATTCCGGCCGTGCCCGCTGCGGACGGCCTGGTGCGCACCGGCCTGCACGTCGACGGCTCCGCGGCGCCGTCCCCGATCGCGCTCCGCGTGATGGCCGCGATCGACGTCGGAGTGGTGGTCGTCGACCGGGACGAGCGGGCGATCTACGCCAACCCGGCGGCCCGGGCGATGCGGGTTGTCGAGAACGACCGGCTGACCAGCAGTGTGCTCAGCCAGCTGGTCCGCGGTGTCACCGATTCCGGAGTGTCGGACTCGGTGACCATGGATCTTGCGCTGACCCGCGGTGGCCCGGAGTTCCTGAGCTTCCTGGTGACCGCGATTCCGCTGGACGACCTCCCCGGCGATGACCGGATCACCACGGTGCTGCTGCGGTTCACCGACATCACCGAGTCGCTGCGGCTGGAACGGGTGCGACGGGACTTCGTCGCCAACGTGTCCCACGAACTGAAGACCCCGGTCGGCGCGCTGACCCTGCTGGCCGAGGCGGTGCAGGAAGCGGCTGATGACCCGGAGGCGGTGCAGCGGTTCTCCCACCGTATGCAGCGCGAGGGTGCCCGGCTGGGTCGGTTGGTGCAGGAGCTCATCGAGCTGTCCCGGCTGCAGGGTGCCGAGCCGCTGCCCGGACCCGAGCTGGTCGAGGTCAGTCACATCGTCGGCGAGGCAGTCGATCGCAGCCGCCTGCTCGCCGAACAGGGTGGCATCACCGTGGTGGATCGGGTCGATCCGTGCCTGCGGGTACGCGGTAACGAGACCCAGCTCACCACAGCGTTGGCCAATCTGGTCGACAACGCCATTGCCTACAGCCCGGAACGGACCAAGGTCGGGGTGTCCGCGCGCGCGGTGACGGAGGCCGACGGCACCCAGTGGGTCGAGATCGCCGTTACCGACCAGGGCATCGGAATCGCAGAGGCCGACCTCGATCGGGTCTTCGAACGGTTCTTCCGGGTGGATCCGGCCCGCTCCCGGGCGACCGGTGGTACCGGGCTCGGGTTGGCCATCGTCAAGCACGTCGCGTCCAACCACGGCGGTGCGGTGTCGGTCTGGAGCGTGGCGGGCTCCGGATCCACCTTCACCATCAAGCTTCCGCTGGCCGACCGGGACGCCGCTGAATCAGCCGACGACCGGGCGACCCACGACGGCGTGCCGGACCGGGCAACCCACGACGGCGTGCCGGTCCGACCAATCCCCGACAGGGTCGTCGACGCCGACGGCGCCACCGCGAAGGTCCCACCGCCCACCCTGACTGTCCACGCACCATCGTCAAGCTAGCCACCAACGAAAGGACATGCCCGTGACCCGGGTTCTTGTCGTCGAGGACGAAGAGTCGATCTCTGATCCGCTGTCCTACATGCTGCGGCGTGAAGGATTCGAAGTGACCGTCGCCGGCACCGGCCCCGATGCGCTCGGGTCCTTCGACCGGGCTGGTGCCGACATCGTGCTGCTCGACCTGATGCTGCCCGGCCTGTCCGGGACCGAGGTGTGCCGTGCCCTACGGCAGCGGTCCAGCGTGCCGATCATCATCCTGACGGCTCGGGACTCCGAGGTAGACAAGGTGGTCGGCCTGGAGCTCGGAGCCGATGATTACGTCACGAAACCCTTTTCGCATCGGGAACTTCTCGCCCGGATCAGGGCCGTCATGCGACGCGGCGGCGAGGCGGACGAGCTGCTCACCGCCACCCTGGAGGCGGGCCCGGTCCGGATGGACGTCGAACGGCACACCGTCGCGGTGGACGGGCATGCGGTGCCGCTGCCGCTGAAGGAGTTCGACCTGCTGGAACTACTGCTGCGCAACGCAGGCCGGGTACTCACCCGCGGGCAGCTGATCGATCGGGTCTGGGGCGCGGACTACGTCGGTGACACCAAGACCCTGGACGTGCACATCAAGCGGTTGCGCTCCAAGCTCGAACCCGATCCGGCCAACCCCAAGTTCCTGCTGACCGTGCGCGGTCTCGGCTACAAGTTCGAGGGCTGACCGCAAGGTCGAGGGCTGACCGCAGGTTCGAGGGCAGGCCGCGCAGCCGTTACTGCAGCTTCAGGCCCTGCTCGCGGGCGGCGACGGTCGCCGGGTGCTCGGCCAGCAGGCCCTGTGACAGTCGTTGCTCGCACAGGCGGGACAGCTCCAGATAGGCAGGTTGCCCGATCAGGGCGGCGATCTCGGGACCGTAGCTGAGGTACAGCGGTTCGGTCCCGACGTGCGCGGTCGGGGCCGAGGTGCAGTACCAGTTCAGATCGTGGCCGCCCTCGCCCCAACCGCGCCGGTCGAATTCGGTCACCGTGGACACCAGGATCTTGGTCTCGTCGCCGCGGGTCACCCACTCCTGCTCGCGGCGCACCGGCAGCTGCCAGCAGACCTCCGGCTTGGTGTCCAGCGGGTGAAGTCCGGTGCGCAGTGCCAACGCATGCAGCGAGCAGCCTTCGCCACCGGCGAAGCCCGGACGGTTGAGGAAGATGCACGCGCCCTCGACTCGGCGGGTACGTACCCGGTCGGTGTCCTCGCCGACTGAGTCCCGTTCGGTGATGCCCTTCTTGATGCCCACCGGGTGGAACTGCCAGTCCGCCGGAGTGAGCTGCCGCGCGTACTTCTTGACCCGCTTCAGGTCGTCCTTGTCGGAGAAGAACGCGCCATGACTGCAGCAGCCGTCATCCGGGCGATCGGCCTCGACGCCGTGGCAGCCGCGGCCGAAGATGCACGTCCACCGCGAGCACAGCCAGGTCAGATCGGCCCGGATGTGGTGCTCGGCATTGGTGGGGTCGGCGAACTCGATCCACTCGCGAGGGAAGTCCAGCGAGACCTCGGAATCGCGAGGCGCCGCTGGCTGAATCACAGGTAGTTGGCGTGGCACCTGCGCGACTGTAGTCGGCGGCGGTTACCACCCATCGACGCAGGTTGCGCTGCGACGGGTGCACTACGGTTCAGCCATGCGACTGGGAGTGCTCGACGTCGGATCCAACACCGTCCACCTACTCGTAGTCGATGCCCACCGCGGCGGCCAGCCCACCCCGCAACTGTCCCGCAAGAGCGTGCTGCGGCTGGCTGAGCACATCGACAAGCGGGGTGATCTGGCACTGGAGGGCGCCGACGCCCTGGTCGGTGCCGCGCTCGGTGCCCGCCGGCAGGCCAGGGAGCTGGAGTGCGACGAGCTGCTGGCCTTCGCCACCTCTGCGGTTCGTGATGCCCGGAACTCGGCCGAGGTGCTGGCCAGGGTTGCCGAGGATGCCGGTGTCGATCTGGAGGTGTTGACCGGCGAGGACGAAGCGACCCTGACGTTCCTGGCCGTCCGCCGCTGGTTCGGCTGGAGCGCCGGTCGGCTGCTGTGCCTCGACATCGGCGGCGGCTCACTGGAGCTCGGCGTCGGTGACCACGAGGTGCCGGAGGTGGCGTTGTCGATCCCGCTGGGCGCCGGCCGCCTCACCAGGGAATGGCTCGACGGTGACCCGCCCTCGAAGCAGTCGGTCGAGCAGCTTCGCGGCTACGTGGCCGATCAGTTGGCCGCGCCGTCGAGGAAGCTGCTGGCCGACTCCCGACCGGACCGTGTGGTGGCCTCCAGCAAGACCTTCCGTACGCTCGCCAGACTCGCGGGTGCCGCGCCCTCCAAGGAGGGGCAGCGCGCACCTCGCAGCCTGCACATGAACGGCCTGCGCCAGGTCATCGGCTTCATCTCGCGGATGGCGGCCGCCGACCTCGCGGAGTTGGACGGCGTCTCGGCGGCCCGGGCGCACCAGACGCTGGCCGGCGCAGTGGTCGCCGAACAGGCGATGTTGGCGTTGGGCGTCACCCAGCTCGACCTGTGCCCGTGGGCGCTGCGCGAGGGCGTGATCCTTCGCCGGCTCGACGCCATCGGCTGAGCCCGGGTCGTGACAGCCCCGGCTCGACGCCATCGGCTCGGGCCGGGTCGTGGGGGCCGGCGGACTAACCTTGGGTCATGGCCAAGATCGGGCTCTCCACCGCATCGGTGTATCCGGAATCCGCCGCGGCCGCCTTCGAGATCGCAGCCAAGCTGGGCTACGACGGCGTCGAGATCATGGTGTGGACGGACCCGGTCAGCCAGGACCCCGAGGCGTTGCGAAGGCTGAGCGACTACCACGGCGTGCCGGTGCTCGCGGTGCACTCGCCGTGTCTGGTGATCACTCAGCGGGTGTGGAGCCCGGATCCCTGGATCAAGCTGGACAAGGCCCGCGCGGCGGCCGAGCTGCTCGGTGCCAACACCGTGGTCATCCACCCGCCCTTCCGGTGGCAGCGCGAGTACGTCCGGGACTTCGCACAGGGGCTCGAGCGGTTGGCCGAGACCTCCGAGGTCCGGTTCGCCGTGGAGAACATGTTCCCGTTGCGGGTCCGTGGCCGAGCGGTGTCGCCGTACCTGCCCAGCTGGGACGTGGCCGGCGTCGCCTCGGAGGCTGCCCAGTCCGAGGTGGACCCTGCCGGCGAGGACTACTGGGTCGAACATGCGGGTGTGCTGGGCGGTGCGCACGACGGGCTGCCGCCCGACCCGTCCGAGCTGTTGGCCTACCGCAACTTCACCCTCGACCTGTCCCACACGTCGGTGTCCAGGTCCAACGCCCTGCTGATGCTCGCGGGCATGGGGGAGGCCATGACGCACCTGCACATCGCCGACGGCACCGGTTTGAACAAGGACGAGCACCTGGTGCCGGGGCGGGGCGATCAGCCCTGCGCCCAGATCCTCGACCTGCTGGCCTCCCGCGACTTCACCGGCAATGTGATCGTCGAGGTGAACACCCGCAAGGTCGTCGACCGGGCCGAGCGCGAGCAGGACCTCGCCGAGGCCCTGGCGTTCTGTCGGCTGCATCTGCAACCCGACGTCCGGGCGCCCGGGCGGGTGCGATGATGTCGGCCATGACGACGACCTCCTCTCAGATCGCCGGCGGGCTGGCCATCATCGGTGGCGGCAAGATCGGTGAAGCGCTGTTGTCCGGGCTGCTCCGCGGTGAAAGCCCCCGCTTCAGCCCGGCCGACATCGTGGTGGTCGAGCACTACCCGCAGCGGATCGAGTACCTGACCGCGCGGTACGGCATCGAGGTGGTGGACATCGCCACCGCCGCCGAGCAGGCCGCGACGATCCTGATTGCCGTCAAGCCACAGGACATCGACGCGGTGCTTCAGCAGCTGAGCGGCCGGATCGGCACCGAGCACCTGGTGGTCTCGGTCGCGGCCGGCATCACCACCGCACGGATCGAGCGGGGACTAACCGCCGGCGTGCCGGTGGTGCGGTGCATGCCGAACACCCCGGCCCTGGTGGACGAGGCGATGACTGCGATCAGTGCCGGGGCGCACGCCGGCGCGGAGCACCTACAGCGGGCGCAGGAGCTGCTCTCGGCGGTCGGGCGGGTGGTCCAGGTCCCGGAGTCCCAGCTCGACGCCGTGACGGCCCTTTCGGGCAGCGGACCCGCCTACTTCTTCTTCCTCGTCGAGGCCATGATCGATGCGGGCATCCTGTTGGGTCTGCCCCGGGCGCTGGCGGCCGAGCTGATCGTGCAGACCGCGGTCGGTTCCGCGGTGATGCTCCGGGACTCGGGCGAGCACCCGGTGCAGCTCAGGGAGGCGGTGACCAGTCCGGCCGGGACCACCATCGCCGCCATCCGGGAGCTGGAGAAACACGCTGTCCGGGCCGCGCTGATCGCCGCGATCGAGGCCGCCCGGGACAGATCTGCCGAGCTGGGACGGATCGCGGACAGCGAATAGCTCCACCCCGGCCCCCAAAACAGGCGGTTTTCAGGGGAGGCACGCCGAACCTGAGAAAAAAGTGATCATTTCGTGAAGAACATCCATCGCACTAGCCCCACTAGTACCGCTACTCTCACCCGAGCACGTGCGTGTCAGGTTGCCGGAGGGGAAGCCGGCTCACTGTCACGTGCCAAAGGTGTGTGACGAATGAGCAAGACTTCTGAGGGACTGCACGAAGTGCGGTTCCTGACCGTGGCCGAAGTGGCTGCGGTGATGAGGGTTTCCAAGATGACGGTGTACCGCATGGTGCACTCCGGTGAGCTGCCCGCTGTTCGGGTGGGCCGGTCGTTCAGGGTGCCCGAACAGGTGGTTCAGGACTATCTCAAGGGAGCATTCTTCGAAGCGGGGTGAGCCGCGTTCTCAACCCGAGGAGATCCTGCGGAGCCTGCACACGGTAGGCTCCCTGGTCAGTGACGCGTGCGTTCAGGTCAGTATGCGTATCAATCGTGCTAGTGAGGTCGGGTAATGGGTTCTGTCATCAAGAAGCGGCGCAAGCGGATGGCCAAGAAGAAGCACCGCAAGCTGCTGAAGAAGACGCGCGTCCAGCGCCGCAACAAGAAGTAGCCGTTCTCAG
>JBBQFE010000041.1:0-11600 GCA_038321605.1 Mycobacteriales bacterium
CGACCCGGCCAGCGGCGCACCGCGGGTCGTGGCCAAGGGTGCCGATCACGTGGCGGCGCGGATCAGGGCGATCGCTGAAGAGAACCGGATCCCGATGGTGCAGGACATCGCTCTCGCGCGGACGCTGTTCGCGACCTGCGAGGTTGGCCACGAGATCCCAGCGGACCTGTATCAGGGCGTGGCGATGATCCTGGCGTTCGTGATGAGGCTCAAGCGCCGCGGCTCGGTGGCCGGTGTGCACCGGTTGACGCCAGCGAGGGTCGGCTGACGCGGCGAAGGTCCATGGCCGCTGCGGCTTGCACGGCGGCAGTCGACGTCGAGCTTGGCGACTTGCTCAGCGGCAGAAAACGAAGCGGATGCCGTCACTTCACTCAGTGACGAGGCGGATTCCGAAGCCGAGCAGCGCTACGCCCGTGACGGTGTCCATCGTTCGACGTACCCGGGGGCGCGAGACGAGCCGGCCGACACGATCAGCCAGCAGCACTAGCGGGAACTGATACGCAAGATTCAAGGCAATGAAGACCGCACCGAACAGCAGCAGGGTGGGCACGACCGCCGCGCCCGACGGCACGAACGCCGGCAGGAACGTCACAAAGAAGACGCCGATCTTCGGGTTGAGAACATTCGTGAGCAGGCCTGCCCAGTAGCCGGTGCCGCCCAGCGGCGAGTGCCCGTCCGCGGGTGCATCGAGCCGTGCGCCGCGGGCCCGCAGCGATTGCACACCCAACCACACGAGGTAAACCGCACCGACGACTCGAAGCGTGGTGTATGCAACCTCGCTGGCGCGCAGCAACGCGGCCAGCCCGAGAACGGCACCCGTGATCCACAGCAGCAGTCCGGTCTGGATACCCAGCACCGTTGCCACGCCACGGGCCCGGCCGCCCCGCACGATGCTGCGCAGGATCACCACAGTGTCCGGACCAGGCAGCAGCACGAGCAGCGCCGCAGCGAGGGTGAACGAACCGAGCGCGACCAGCATGGGCCGAGATTACCGTCCGCCCTTGCCGAACCCAACACGTTTCACGGTCGGCCGACTGAAGGCTTCGGCAGCTGCGTCAGAAGTGCCGGTGTTACGCGGTAGCCCTGGGCGATCGCACTTACCGGCCGTCCTAGACGGTGGCGCGGACGTCGCAGACGATCCGGGCGTGCAGGTCGCGCAGCGGCGTCTCGAATGCTGCGTAGTGGTGAGCGCACCACAACAGCGCGCCCCCACCGAGCATCACCGTCTCGACCACCGCCCGGGCCGAGCAACGGTCACAACGGTCCTGCGCGGTCAGCTCGTGGGAGAGTCGATCTACTTCGATGACCATGACTACTCCTCGGCTGATTCGGTTGGCGTTACCTTTCACTTCGGTAGAGAGCGGCACTACCTGAGGAAATACCAGGTGCTAATTGGGCGCGGAATCGCTCAAGTAGCGCCGCGGATGGCCGAACAGAGATGTGCCAGGACGGCGAACACGCAGCCACGGAGCGGGCGGCACCACCATCTGCCATCCGTCCTAGTCCGCTGAAGGTGTTGTGAATCCGAAGAAGCTGAGCCAATTCGCGGTGCCCGTGGGTGTCGTGGCGATCATCCTGATGATGGTCGTCCCGGTTCCCGCCGCCATCCTCGACTTCCTGATCGCCCTCAACATCACCACCGCCATGCTGATCGTGCTGGTGAGCATGTACGTGCGGCGCCCCCTGGACTTCTCGTCCTTCCCGTCGCTGCTGCTGGTCTGCACCCTGTTCCGGTTGGCCCTCAACATCTCCGCCACCCGCAACGTGCTCAGTCACGGCTACGCGGGCAAGGTCATCGACGCCTTCGGTCACATCGTCATCAGCGGCTCGCTGATCATCGGCCTGGTCATTTTCGCGATCCTGCTGGTCATCCAGTTCGTCGTGATCACCAACGGTGCCGGTCGGGTGGCCGAGGTCGGGGCACGTTTCACCCTCGACGCCATGCCGGGCAAGCAGATGGCCATCGACGCCGACCTCAACTCCGGCCAGATCGACGACAAGCAGGCGCGCATCCGCCGGGCCGAGGTCGCTGCCGAAGCGGACTTCTACGGTTCGATGGATGGTGCGTCGAAGTTCGTCAAGGGCGACGCGATCGCCGCCATCATCATCACCATCGTGAACCTCGTCGGTGGCATCGCCATCGGAATCCTGCAGAACCACCTGTCGGTCACCGAAGCCATCAGCAAGTACAGCCTGCTGTCGGTGGGCGACGGCCTGGTGTCCCAGATCCCCGCGCTGCTGCTGTCGGTGTCCACCGGCCTGATCGTGACCCGGTCGTCGGACTCCGATGACATGGGGACCGTGGTCGCGGCCCAGCTCGGTGGCCAGAAACGTGCGCTTCAGATCGCCGGCGGCTCGGCGCTCGCGCTCTGCCTGGTTCCCGGGTTGCCGAAGCTGCCGTTTCTCGTCGTCGGACTCGGCCTGCTCTTCATCGCACAACGGAACCACCCCAAGGGCGGTGCCAGCAAGCCTGCCGAACTGGCTGCCGAGAACACCGCACCGTTGCCGGATGCACCGGAGTCGATCATGAAGGATCTCGCGGTCGACCCGCTGGAACTGGCCCTGGCCGCCGACATGGTCTCGCTCGTGGACGGGCCCGGAGCGGACCTGTTGGATCGGGTACGGGCGCTGCGACGCAAACTCGCCCTCGAGCTGGGCGTGGTCATGCCTCCGGTCCGGACGCGCGACAACCTCGATCTGCCCGCCTCCACGTATGCCATCCTCGTCAACGGCGTCGAGGTCGCTCGCGGTGAGGCACCCGCCGGAACCGTGCTGGCCATCGGGGACGGGCTGGAGAACCTGCCCGGGACGGTCGGCCGCGAACCGGTGTTCGGTCTCAGCGGCAAGTGGATCAGGCTCGATCTGCGTGCTCAGGCCGAGATGCTCGGAGCGACCGTGGTCGACCGCAGCTCGGTGATCATTACCCACCTGTCCGAGACGGTACGAACCCATGCCGGTAGGTTGCTCGGCCGCGAAGAAGTTGCCGCCCTGACCAAGTCGCTCAAGCAGACCCATCCCGTCGTGGTGGAAGACCTGACGCCGGCCCTGCTGAGTCTCGGTGAGGTGCAGCGGGTGCTGCATGCTCTGCTGGAGGAGGGCGTCTCGATCCGTGACCTGGTTCGGGTCTTCGAGGCGCTGTCGGTCGCGGCTAAGACGAGCACCGATCCCGACCGGCTCGTGGAGGCAGCGCGGATGGCGCTCGCGCCGTCCATCACCGCCTCGCACCTGCAGGGATCCCGGTTGCAGGTGCTGACCCTGGAACCGCGACTGCAGCAGAGCCTGCTGGAATCGGCGCGACCGCTGGATCACGGAATCGCGCTGCTGCCTGGTCCTGAACTCGTCGAATCGTTGATCACCTCGGTGGCTGCGCAGTATCAGGCAGCGCAGGAAAAGGGGATCCGCCCGGTGCTGGTCTGCGCGCCTCAGATCAGGCTGCCGCTGCGTCGCCTCATCGCCACCTCGTCGATCGACCTGCCCGTGATGTCGTACAGCGAAATTTCCAGCAATGCCACAATCGTCGACACCGTGGGGGTGATCAGTGATGGCCGAGCCGTTGCTGTTGGAGGGCGCTGACCTGACCGAGCTGGTCGCGGGCATCCGCGCCGAGCACGGTGAGGCTGCCCAGATTCTCTATCACGATTGCGTCCGTCGCGGCGGGGTGCTCGGCTTCTTCGCCCACGAGATCCACCGCATCGCATACCGGGTCGACGACTCCGCCACGCCGGTCGGGCTCGACCTGGCGCCGGCAGCGCCCGCCGAATCGTTCGGTGCAGCCGAATCGTTCGGTGCAGCCGAGCCGTTCGGTGCGGCCGAATTGGCTGGACGGCACCGTACCGGCACGATCGATGCGTCCGCGTACCTGCTGGCAGCAGCCTCGTATGAAACGCCACCGGCCGCGGAGTTGTCATCGCTCGATGCGCTCCTCAACGAGGCGGACGCTGCGGAGGCGGTTGCCCTGCCGAAGACCGCGCTGGGCGATGACCTCGGCCGTGCGGTCTCGCACCTCGATGGTGATGTCAGCGCGAGCGCGACCTCCGGGTTTGCGGCGCTCTTGCAGCAGGCCCTGGATGCCGAGAACCCATCGGTATTCACGGGGGGAACTGTCGAGCAGCCGTCGGCCCCGACCGTCGACGCGGCGTCCGGCCAGCACCGACGAGCGCGGCATCGAGCTGTCGAGGTCATCGGCATCCACGGCGACGTTGATGGCGAGGGTGATGGCAGTTCCGCAGACGACGCACTCGGCTCCCCCAGCCCCGTCGCGGACACCCGTGGCCTGGCTTCGGTCACGGCCATGCCGTCGGCCAGCGCCCGTCATCGCCTGGATCTGCTGATGCAGCTGCGCGAGGTCGGCGTGCCGGTCGCCATCAATCCACGCGCCGAGGCCCGTTCGATCTACCAGGCTGTCGAGGACGTCCTGGCCGAGCTGCCCACCGCGCCCGAGCTGCCTGGTCATGCAGGATCGATCATCGCCGTCGTCGGGGAACTGACGCCCAGCCTGCGTACTGCACAGTTGCTCGCCGCCCAGCTTCGGGTACCCCGGGCGGCCATTCTGCTGGCCGGCCTGTCCGGGCATCCGGTCGAGGGCCTCGTGGCCTCCGCCTCCGGCTCCGACTCAGAGACCGCACAACGCACCATCAGCGGACCGGTCGAGGCCCGACTGCTACGCGGCGATCTGCTGTCTGCGCGAACGCCCTCGATCGTGGTGATAGCGACCGACTCCATCGAGGCCGACCCGACCGATCGGTGGGCGCGCGAGGTCATGCAGGCCCTGCAGCCAGATCTCGCCTGGGCAACCGTCGACGCGACCCGCAAGGTGGCCGACGAACGAGTTCGGCTCGACCAGCTGGGAAGCATCGATGCCCTGTCGGTGCACTCGGCCCGTCTGAGCGGCAGCCCTGCCTCCACCTGGGATCTGGGGCTTCCGATAGCGCTGCTCGACGGCAGGCCCGCCGACACGTCGGCTTGGACCAGCCTGCTCTTCGGGGCGCTTCGTACCGAAGCCGCCCACCGTGCTGTCGGCTGAAGCGCCCAGCCCATTAATTCACCGACCGCAGTCATTGGAGGACGCTAGATGTTCACTGTTCCGGTTCTCATGCTTGCCACCCTGTTGAGTTCCACCGCGCTCTGGTCCGCTCTTGTTGACGGTGACATGTCCATCGAGACTGCGCTGCTGCGATTCCTGCTGGCGGTTCCAGTTTCTGCTCTGATGATCGTGGTCTTCCGTCGAACCATGTCAACCTATGAAGCCCGATCTGCGACCCACCCCGCTCAGGACGCAGCGCAGACCTTGTCCGCCGACGTCGCCAACTGAGGGCGGGGGAAGGGCTGGAACCCCGCGCCTTCCAGCCCTTCCTGCACCGGTGTCTGACTCCCTAACTCGCGGTGACCGCCGCCGCCCTGCCCTGCCTGTTCAAGCGCAGGCCCTCGGCGAAGACGACCAACCCGAACACCACACTGGCCGCAGAGTTCGAGGCTGCCGAGGTGCCCAGGATGACGGCCACCGTGATCCCGACAATCACATCGCCGGCCACTCCTGTCCGCGAACGGACGAACAGCGCGTGCGCCACCAGTGCGGCACCGCACAGCACACCGGCGACGGGGGCGACGACATCCCCGGCGGCGACCAGCAACAACGCCACTCCGACGACGGTGGACCGCACGAACGTCGCCCATTTGACCAACGTCACCTGCAATCCCCCCCGCTGTAGATCCCCGGCTGGAGCAGTGCGACATTGCCGGGCACCGCCTTGATCTTCAAACACCGGCCCTCACTCGTGGCCACGTGCGCGACCGCGGTGATCGAACCTGCGATGACTCCGCAATATACGCCCGCCGGAACGAACCAGGCGCCGACACCGGTGCACAGCGGACCGGCCACGTACCAGAGATTGTTGGCCACCATGGTCTCGTGCTTGTTGTAGTACACAGTGCCGGTGACCCAGCCCCAGGTGTAGTGGGGATCAGCAGTCACCGGAAAGACCGCGCCACGAGTCTCGACGTGCTGGGTGAGCACGTTTCCCGTCAAGGTGAAATGCGTGGCCAATGCGGTACCTCTGGCATCCTTCGCCCATGGCGGCAGGAACGAGCCCACGGCCTTGCCGGCAGTGAGCACGGCGACGCTTCCGTCGGATCGCAGGGCCAGACCACTGTGTGGCGGCAGCGTCACCGCGAACGAGTAGCTGGTGGAGGCAGCGGCGTCTGCCAGCGTGATGATGGTGCTGGCGTGGGTGGTGCCGCTGGTGTTCACGACCCGTGAGTGCCGACCGTTCAGGGCTGGCGTCTGCCAACTGACCGCGCCGTGTTCAGAGTTCGCGGCCGTCACCCGCTGCCCCGGCGTGAGGGCGGCGGCGGTCGGCGCCGCTGCGACCAGCGCTCCGGCGACCACGAAGAACAGAGCGAGCGATACAGGTAATTTGCCGATTCTCATCCTGGTGACATCTCCTTCTCAGGGCATGGCTGACTGGCGGCTCATCCGCCGCGTGGCAGTCATGGATGGGGCCGCTCGGCGATGCGCCTTCAGCGGCTGACGATGACAGCGGCCACGGAAGACTGCCCGGAGACGGCCACGTAGCTGCCCGGTGGCGGTCATGAAAACTGCCCACTGACGGTCATGGGATCTGCCCGACACGATGTCGTTTGCCTCGCCGCCTGCCGCGGTTGAGGCCTCTCTTCGGGTGCGCTGGCGGTGCTGAAGTGCCCGCCCACCCGAAGAGAGACAAGTGAAGTCTGCCGAGGAGATCATGAAAATGTTGGAAGCTTTCGACCTGACCGGGTCGTTGCGTGACGCCGGGGAGTTGGCCGGCTGTTCGCATCACACGGTCGCCAAGCATGTCGCCGCCCGTGATGCGGGCATGTTGACCGATCGGGCTGCGGCGCGGCCGCAGTTGATCGATGAGTTCCTGCCCAAGCTCGAGGAGTGGATGGAGCATTCCAAGGGCAAGATCCGCGCCGATGTGGCCCACGACAAGCTGCTCGCTTTGGGGTATCAGGGTTCCGAGCGCACGACGCGGCGTGCGGTGGCGACGGTGCGGTCGGCGTTCAAGGCCGGCCGTATCCGGGTGCATCGGCCGTGGGTGACCGAGCCAGGGATGTGGTTGCAGTACGACTTCGGCGACGGCCCGGTGATCGACGGGGTGAAGACGATCCTGTTCTGCGCGTGGGTGGCCTGGTCGAGGTTCCGGGTGGTGCTCGCGCTGCGCGACAAGACGATGCCCAGTGTGTTCGCCGCCCTGGATGTCACCATGCGCAAGATCGGTGGCGTCCCGACCTACTTCCTGACCGATAACGAGAAGACCGTGACCGTGGAGCATGTGGCTGGGATCGCGGTGCGGAACCCGCAGATGCTCGCCTTCGCCCGGCACTACGGGGTAACTGTTCACACGTGCGAGCCAGCCGATCCGGCGTCCAAGGGCGGCAGCGAGTCGACGGTGAAGCTGGCCAAAGCCGACCTGGTGCCGAAAGACACGAATCTGCTGCCCACGTATGGGTCTTTCGCCGAACTCGAAGCAGCCTGCACGGCGTTCTGCGACCTGGTCAACACCCGAGTGCATCGGGTGACCCGGCGGGCGCCGGTGGACATGCTCACCGAGGAACAGGCCCGGCTGCACCGCCTGCCGATCACGGCGCATACGGTCGCGTTCGGGCTGACCCGCACCGTCGCGGCCAAGACCCCGATGGTCGCCTTCGAGGGCGGCCAATACTCGGTGCCGTATGCGTTGCTTAGCGAGCAGGTGTGGGTCCGCACCTACGGTGTCGGCGCCGAGGAGCAGGTGGTCATCGTGCACGTCGGCAACGACGGTCCACTCGAGGTCGCCCGGCACCTCCGCGCCACGGCGGGCAGCCCACGGCTGGATGACACCCATTTCCCGCCCGCACCGGCCGGTCTGGACCGGGCACCCAAGGCCCGCACCGCCGCCGAGGTGGAGTTCCTCGCGTTAGGTCAGGGCGCGCACCTGTGGTTGACCGAGGCTGCCGCCGCGGGCACGACACGGATGCGGGTGAAGATGGCGGCCGCGGTCGCCACCGCCAAGCTCGCCGGCGGCGTCGATGTCGACTGGGCACTCGGGCACGCCGCGGTCAACGCCCGCTTCGGTGAGCACGATCTGGTCTCGATCCTGGACCACCACGCCCGCAGCCGCCCCGGGCAGCTGCACCGCGCCGGCGAGGACCACTCCCTGACCCAAGGCACCGCGAGTTGGGCCGCGCTCGGCGCCACCGCCCAGCTCAACGATCAGGTCAACGCGCAGGTCGAGGATGAGGTGACCGAATGAGCAGCACGACGCGCATCCCGACGCGCACCGCAACAGCGAACACCCCTATCGCGACGGGTGTTCCGTCCGCGCCGCCGTTGCCCGATGACCTGGAGGCGTTGCTGCGTCGGCTGCGACTGCCGCATATCCGCCGACTGGCACCGGAGGTGCTCGCGACCGCGAAAGCGCAACGATGGGAGCCGGCCGAAGTACTGCGCGCGTTGTTCGGTGAAGAGGCCGCCGGGCGGGAACGGTCGGCCCTGGCCACCCGCCGTGCTGCCGCGGCGTTCCCGACCGGCAAGACATTCGAAGCGTGGAAACCCTCCGCGTCCTCGATCCCGGCGCCGACCCAACAGGCGCTGCGCACCCTGGAATGGGTGCACCGCCGAGAGAACCTCGTCGTCTGCGGACCATCGGGCACCGGGAAGACGTTCCTGCTCGAAGCCCTCGGCCAACAAGCCGTCGAAACCGGGCTCAAGGTCGCCTGGTTCACCCTGGAAGACCTCGGCGTGCTGCTGCGCCGACACCGCGCCGACGACACCGTGTCCAAGGCCATCGCCCGTATCCTGCGAGCGGATCTTGTCGTCGTCGATGACATCGGGCTCCTGCCCGTTGCCCAGGACGCTGCCGAAGGTCTCTACCGCCTCGTCGACGCCGCTTACGAGAAACGGTCCGTCGCCATCAGCTCGAACCTGCACCCCGCAGCGTTCGACGAACTGATGCCCAAGACCCTCGCCACCGCGACCGTCGACCGGCTCCTGCACCACGCCCACGTCTGCCAAACCTCCGGCGACTCGGTCCGGCTATCCCAAGCACTCGCCGGCCAAGGAGTGATGGCCTTGACCTGATCAACGGCCGGGTGGTGGCCAGCCCCTTGGGCAGATCCCATGGCCACCACCGGGCAGTTCTCGTGACCGTCACCGGGCAGGTTTCACGACCGCCCCTGGGCAGAACTCAATGGCCCTTGACATGACGACTAGCTCAGACCGGACTGAACAACAGGCCCGGAGGGCAACCGAGTGCGGTCTCGATCGCGGTGGCTGTCTTCGCAGAACACCTCCCTCGCCGTCCAACCACCAGGTGGTTCACGGTTGAGTGACTGAGACCGGCGCGACGGGCGAACTCCCGTTCGGTCAGGCCCAGAAGCCGGATGTAGTCCGCAAGGACGGATCGACTACGAAGTTGCATCGCTGCCGCCCTTCACCATCTCGGCCACCGTGACAGGGCATGACGTTACCGACTTTGTCTGATGTCGTATGCGTTATCCGACAATCTGTGGATAACCACCGATGCCGGGCCCGGTATCGCTCCGCCGGTTCTGCAAATAGCTTCGGGAGCGGGCCGGGGTGTCTACGAGGCGTCTACGCTGTCGTGCTGCTCGGAGCCATCGAGGTCCGTCGATTGGGCCGTCGCCGCCGCGACGAGCCACTACTGTCTACGGCATGTCTGCGAAGCTTCTGGGGCCTGGGCGAGGAGCGACCCGATGAGCGCGCTCTCCGAGAAGCTGGTGGCGGCCAACAGCGCTGGGCTGAGCGCCCGGGCCATCTCCAGGAAGGCACGGGAAGCGGGTTACCACCTGCACCACGACACGGTGGCGCGCTACCTCGGCGGCAGCCATGGCCGGCCTGACGAGAGCACCCTCACCGCGCTGGCGGCGGTGCTCGGCGTCGGCCTGGCCGACCTCCGTCGCGCGGCGGACCTACCGTCCGACGAGGTCGAGCCCTACCTGCCGCCGGCAGAGGCGAGCCGACTCACCCGTAGGCAGCGGCGGGCAGTGGACGAGCTGATCCGGGCAATGGTGCAGCCACCGCGCACTGCCGCCGGGCCGCAGCGCCATGAACCCGGCGATGTGGTCCGACTCGAAGATCATGGCCAGACCGGCGCGTCGCGGCGAGCGGCCCGCCGCGGCGAGGTGGAGCCCGAGCAGGACTGATCGGCGAACCGCACTCCGATCGCGGCGACGGTCGCCCCTCGTGCCGCAGGAACCGTCAGACCGGTCATTCACACTGACCATCATGAAAGCGTGCCCGCCGACTCGTCCACGGCCGCCGGATCTGTCAGGTGCCGTCGTGCGCTCGGGCCGGTACGACCCCTGGCAGGCGCTGCAGTCGGAATGGCCGCACATCGTCGTGCGGATCGAGCCGCTGGCCGGCGACCTGCTCGGTGAGGCCCGGTCGGACGAGGGCGTCATCGCGCTGCGCGCCGGCACCAGTCCCGGCCAGCGGCGCTGCACGCTGACCCACGAGATCGTCCACCTCGAGCGCGGCCTGGCCGACTGCGGACCCTGGCAGGCGCGTGAGGAGCTGCTGGTGCATGCCGAGGTCGCGCGGCGGCTGCTGCCGCTCCCACTGGTGGCGTCGGCAATCCGTCAGATCGGTGGTGATCACGATCGGGCAGCGCTGGCCGAGCAGCTCGATGTCGACGTCGAGACGTTGCAGCTTCGGCTACGGCTGCTCAGCCGCGCCGATCAGCGCCAGCTACGCGTGCTCTTCGAGTCCCAGGCCCAGCTGTGGTCAGTTGCCTGACGCGCCCGCCTCGACGGCGAGCGAACTCACCGCGACTCCGCGAGCTGCCAGTTCGCTCCGTCCACCGTCTGCGGCAGTCAGCACCCATAGACCGTCCGACAGGATCGCGACCGAGTGCTCCCAGTGCGATGCCCAGGAGCCGTCAGAGGTCACCACCGTCCAGTCGTCATCCAGTTCCTCGGTGTCCGGGCTGCCAAGGGTGATCATCGGCTCGATGGCAACAGCCATTCCGGCAACCAGTTCCGCGCCGCGTCCCGGCCTGCCGTAGTTCAGGATGTGCGGATCCATGTGCATCGAGGTTCCGATGCCGTGCCCGCCGTAGTTCTCCACGATGCCGTAGCTTCCTGAACGCCGGACGGACGTCTCGACAGCGTGCGAGATGTCGCTGACCCTGCCACCGGCCCTGAGCGCGGCGATCCCGTCCCACAGCGAGGTCCGACACGCTTCGTTGAGCGCCAGGTGCTCAGGCGTCGCGGTTCCGACGGCGACTGTCACCGCCGCGTCCCCGTGCCAGCCGTCCACGATGGCCCCGTAGTCGATGGAGACGAGGTCCCCGTCGCGAAGCACCTCGGAGACGCTCGGGATGCCGTGCACGACCGCGCTGTTACGGGAGGAACAGATCACCGCAGGGAAGGGCGGGTAGGCGTAGCCGAGGAACGACGAGGTGGCCCCGTTGCGGCGGAGGACCTCGCGTCCGATCTGATCGAGGTCTGCGGTGGTGGCACCCGGCCGCGCGGCGGCCGCCATCGCAGCCAGCCCCTCGGCGACCACCAGACCCGCACGACGCATCGTGCGGAACTCAGCGGTGGACTTCAGTTCGACCCTG
>JBBQFE010000042.1:0-11490 GCA_038321605.1 Mycobacteriales bacterium
CTGGTGCTCTTACCCGCCTCACCTCGGACACCGCACCTACCAATGCCGCGAGTGCTGGGCAGTCATCTACCGGCCCGAACACGGCGACGACGCTGGCCGGTTGGATCCCTAAAACGGTCGGTTTGCTGTGGGAGTGTGTGCGAGTGAGTCCACTGCTGAAGGTAGGGCGCCGTCGCGGGGTAGGTCACATCCCGAACGCGGGCGCGGAAAACATCTCGCGCATAGAGACGCTGCTGCGCCAGGTAGGCGGTCCGAATGTCGTGTGGGGAGCCAAAGACGTCCTGGATGTCTGGCTTGTTGAGACAAGGATGGAGGCCGACCGACGAGCAGCGCAGCGGCTGGCCCGAGCGACCTGGGCGCTAGCAGTGATCACCCTGGTCCTTGCCGCGGCAACCGTTGGGCTGATCGTGGCCACAGTGAAGAAATGATGCCTCGGACACCGATATGGATGCACACGAGCAACCGGGCCAGCGCCGCTACATGCGCGCTGGGGATGGCGAACGCCACACGTCGTCCTCTTGCAATGTTGCAAGTGCAGCTATACGTTGAGAGCACTCCTCCCCGCCGTCCAGGTCTTTTGACCTGCACTGGCGGGGATTATTCTTCTGAGGGGCGGCGGGCATGTCCGACCGGGTCGTCGTATTCGTGGACTACCAAAATGTCTACCGGAGCGCCCGTCGCGTTTACCACCATCATGAAGCCGACGCACACTGGTGCGGTCAGATCGACCCTTACCTGCTCGGTTGCCATCTGGCTGCAGACAGCCCTTACGCACGTGAGTTGAAGCAGGTACGCATATACCGCGGAATGCCATCCAGCACCCGTGACCCCAAGGGTTTCGCTGCCGCTCGTCGGCAGCTCAGCGTGTGGCGTTCGAATCCTGTGGTGGAGGTAATCGATCGCCCCTTGCAGTATCCCCGCGGGTGGCCAAAGGATCACCTTCCTGGCGAACGACCGAGGGAGAAGGGTGTTGACGTTGCCTTGAGCATCGACTTTGCGGTCATGGCGGCTCGCGGAGAATACGACGTCGGGATCATGTTTTCTGGCGACACCGACTTGAAGCCATCCCTGGAATTTGTCGCGGATCTCGGCTCGACCCGTCACGTGCGAGCAGAGGTCGCAGCGTGGTCATGTGACGGTCAACACAATACTCGACTCTCGATACCTCAGCGCAAAATCTACTGCCACTGGATCGACCAACCGAGCTACGAAGGACTCAGGGACAACACGAGTTACTCCAGCTAAAAACTGCGCATGTAGGCGTCGCGCGAGGGCTTAACCTTTGCGGCTTAACATGCGCGACGCCGGTGAGCGCACCGGTCCAGGTGGTGTGCTTGTTCAGCATGATTTTGCCACGTGCGGGCTTCCCATGTTGGGTCATCGCGGCCCAAATAGGCCGCTAGCTGCGTCGAGGTGGCAGAACGATGAGCGCTGCTATCCCGAGTACGCCGAGCATCATCTCTGCCGGAACGCGTTCATCATGCGGAGCCGCTGATTCTCGCGCCGTGATAGCCAGGAGATCTCGGGCAACCCATCCGTTGACTACTTGTTGCTGAGGCGCGCTAGTCGCCTGGGACTGGCTAAGACGATCGGTGGCCAGGGCGTCCGTGACAGCGCCTTTGACATCCGTAGAGGTCGGCGCAAGCGCAAACCAAATCCCAACCGCTGCAAGCGCGAGCACGACCGCGGTGATCCGTCGAACGAGCACACTCCGACGGTCCAGCTCGTCGTCAACATCAGCGTCCGAGATGGGAGGCTCTGAGACTTCGTCAAGGTTATGCGTCGGATAATCAGGCTGGGGCGGCTGCGATTGCTGGTACGGCAGCGGAGAACCGTACGGTGGCGGTTGCGTCATGGCCAGAGCGTCCCAGCTTTCACGGCGAACAGACAGTGCACGTTCGCTACAGAATGGACACAATCCGCTCGCAACTACCCAGCGTTGATCCACCAGACGGTCTAGCCGGAAGGCATCGCGGGCGGGTGATCTCCTCCGCGATTTCTCGGCATCGACCGCGCCAGCCGCGCTGCGTTATTCAACCGCAACCTCATGCATTCCTCACATAGGGCATACTTGGGCCGCTCACAGGGGGCCGAAGCAAGGACACGACATGACCTCTCCAAACCCAGGCTGGTATCCGGCGAACGTGCCCGGCCACGAGCGTTGGTGGGACGGGCGTCAGTGGACGGACACACTGCGACCCACAGGCGCAGCAGAGCCGCCACCGGTCGCACAAGCTGCAATTTCGGTCGCAGGAAGACCGAGCAGTCGACGGAAGATCCTCATCGGTCTTGGTGCGGCCATAGCCCTGGTGGCGCTCATCGCCGCTATCGGCGCGCTGACCAAGAAGCCCAGCCAAAGAACGGCGTTCTCGTCCCTTACGACGCCCAGCGTTCAAACCAGCGCGACGGACGACCCCACAACCGACTCCGCGCCTCCGTCGTCAGCACCAGCCCCGCTACCGGTGCTGGCCGCAGGCGGCAGCGCTGACCTCGTAGAATCCGACGGATCCACTGTCATCGTGTCCATAGGCAAACCCCTCGGCACCGCCAATCAGAACGGGCTCTGGACGGGTTTCCCAGTGACCCTGTCCGGGCCCGCTCTGGACTCATCGATGTTTGACCCAACGAACCTCACCTATGGACCAGTCAACGACCCGAGCTCGAGCAACGTCGCCGATGGCTCGGGCACGGGTTTAGCCGGGCAAGACCCGATCACGCCCATTGCCTGCAAAGGTGTGCAGCCCCTCGCCGACGTGCTAGATGCGGCAACCGGGTCCAAGGCCGTCGGATGCGTCGTCTTCTCCTACGCGGCAACAGATCATCCGAGCGTGCTGACGTACTACCCGAACGGTCCGGACGACACCTCTGTAGCGGCGATCGTGTGGAAGATCGGGCCGCCCGCGAAGTCGGCCATTCCGCCGACGGGCATCGTTTATACCGTCACCTCGGATGAGGGCATCAACAGCGTCACCTACTCCACCAGCGGATTCCAGCAGGCACAGGACACCGAGGTCAGCGGAAACACGTGGTCCAAGAAGATCCCCCACGATGGCGTGGACTACGCGTCAGTCCTAGCGCAAAACGGCGGCGGGGGGACGATCACATGCACGATCACCATCGACGGCAAGCAGGTCGCCAAGCAGTCCTCACACGGCCAATATGCAATCGTCACCTGCTCAGCAAGCCCCTGACTAACCCGCGCCGATCGTGATACGGCTCATGCGGCCCTGGCCGACACGCGCCGGGCAGTGGCGAGACCGATCGCTTCCTCATCCGACCCCGCAGCCGTGTTCACCCGGGGTTCCCTCTGGTTACGACTGGCATCAGCGGCGCTTCTCTGTGATGAGGTGCCCGAGGTTGTCGATGACTCCCTGGAACTCCCCGGAGCCGATGACGGCCCGGGCGATGACTTTGCCGTCGACCCTGATGTCTACTGGGCGGTTGGTCATTCGGGCGATGGCGGCGACCAAGCGGTCGAAGTTGGCGTTGGTTTCCTTCGCCCGCAGCTCCAACGACGTGATGCGCTTGTTGTCCGCGCCGATACGCGACCCGTACACCGCAGACCCAGCGGACTGCCCACCGATCGCGGAGGTGGTGCGGAACTGAGCGAATGCCTTGTTCAGGCTGTTGATCTCGTTGCGCGACCCCGACGCCGCCGAATCGAGATCAGCACTGTTACCGGATGCGACGGGGCGCCAGCAGGTCCCGGTTCGCACCCTTCGCAGCAGCGGCACGCTCGGAGGCGATGAAGTGCGAGTTGCTAGCGGTCCCAGCACCGTAGGCGTTGGTCAGGTCGCCGATGCTGGTGTATTTCGTCGGGTCAACAGTCCCGGGCAGGGTCGACGTCACACCAGAGGACAGGGTCGGGGACGCTGCCTTCAAGTTCGCGAGATCAGCCTTGACCGAGGCGACCCGGTCATCCACTGCAGCGTACCCGTCGAGCGGGGACCTATTCCGAGCCACTCGCGGTCAGGCGCTTCGGTACGGGGCGTGGAAAAGCGTCTGGGTCAGGGCGACGGCCGAAACTGGGCTCACGTTGACGACGCACGATCTGCGGCACTTCTACGCCTCCGGTCTCATCGCCGGCGGTGCGTCGGTGAAACAGGTTCAGGTGGTGCTGGGGCATGCGAGCCCGGTCATGACGTTGAAGATTTACGCCCACTTGTGGCCCGGCGACGAGGACCGCATCCGAACGATCTCAGATGCGGCCCTCGACGGCTTGCGGACTGTGTGCGGACTAGAGGCAGTGTGAACGGCCTCCAGCCCCGTAATTACGGGGCCTCAGAGCTACGCGGCCTTCTTGGTCTCCCAGAAGATGGTGTCGATCTCCGCGATGAGATCCAGTAGCTTCTGGCCCTCCGCGGGGTCGACGGCACCCTTGCCACCGGCGGCACCGGCGGCCTTGGTGGCGCGGTTGAACAGGTCGTGCAACTCCGGGTACTTCTCGAAGTGCGGTGGCTTGAAATAGTCGGTCCACAGCACCCAGAGGTGGTGCTTGACCAGCTCGGCGCGCTGTTCCTTGATGATCAGGGCCCGGGTGCGGAATACCGGGTCCTCATTGCCCTGGTACTTCTCCATGATGGCCTTGACCGACTCGGCTTCGATGCGAGCCTGTGCGGGGTCATAGACACCGCACGGCAGGTCGCAGTGAGCTGAAGCGGTAGTCGAATGCCGCAGCAAACGCATGACGTCTCCTTCAATCGGACTGTGGTGGTGCCCTTCTGCTAGGGCCACATCGGCGACCCTACTCCCGCGCCCGGTCAGTGATCGGGCAGCATGCGATGGATGAAGTACCTGTTGCCGTGGCAGATCGTCCGGGTCTCCGGGCAGTCGATGACGCCCACTCTGCTCGACGGCGACGTGGTGGTGGTCAGCCATCGAGCTCGGATTGTCAGTGGAGCGGTGGTCACGGCAAGGTTCAGGAGCGCTCCGGACCTGCTCGTCGTCAAGCGCGCGGTTCGCAGACAGGACGGCGGCTGGTGGTTGGCCAGCGACAATGCCAGGGCGGGCGCGGATTCCAGCACCAAGGGAGTCGCCGAGGTGGCCGCGCGCGCACTCTGGCGGTGGCCCTCCGGGCGACCAGGTCACCCGTTACGAAGACGCCCGCAGCGGCTGGAACCCCAGCCCCCGTCAGAACTGTGAGCGGTGGCCTTACTCACGGTGTGAGCAAGGCCCTGTCGGCGCCTGCGATTCCATGTCAGAATTCTGGCCTGCAGGCAACCCCTGCTGCCACCACGTCGATCTGTCGTTGCGCGCCGAAACCACGGTGACCGGCTGCGAGCAGCGGCCGCCGAGGCCTTCGCGTGGTTCACCACTTTCGATTCAGTCGATCGGGCACGGCAGCGATGGACGCCCATCGGGTGCCGCGTTCGCCCACCTGTGATGCCTGACCCCAGTAGGAGCACTGCAATGACGCAGCCGTTCGATCCCACCAGCCCGGTCTTCACCAGCCATATCGGTGGCAAGCTCGTGGTTCGGAGCACGCTCCCCCTGACCGATCGGGCAGCGTTGTCACTTGCGTACACGCCGGGCGTCGCGGAGGTATCAGCTGCGATCGCCGCCGACGAGAGCCTGGCTGCCACCTACACCTGGCGGTCCCGTTTGGTGGCGGTCGTGAGCGACGGGACCGCGGTGCTCGGCCTCGGTGACATAGGTCCGGCCGCTGCGCTGCCGGTCATGGAAGGAAAGTGCGCCCTCTTCGAACAGTTCGCCGGCCTGAACTCGGTGCCGATCGTGCTCGGCACCACGGACACCGAAGAGATCATCGACACCGTCGTGCGGATCGCGCCTTCATTCGGCGGCATCAACCTCGAGGACATCTCGGCGCCGCGGTGCTTCGAGATCGAGGCACGCCTGCGGGAGCTGCTGCCGATTCCGGTCTTTCATGATGACCAGCACGGGACGGCCATCGTGGTGCTGGCGGCGCTCCGCAATGCCGCAGCGGTCACCGGTAGAACGCTGGCAGATCTTCGCGTCGTCGTGTCCGGTGCCGGCGCGGCGGGCGTGGCGTGCACCAAGATCCTGCTGGCTGCGGGCATCGGCGATATCGCGGTGGCAGATTCCCGGGCGATCGTGCACTCGGCAAGGCGGGATCTCAACCCGATCAAGCAGCAGCTCGCTGCGGTGACCAACAAGGCCGGCCTCACCGGCAGCCTTGCGCAGGCGCTCGTCGGTGCAGATGTGTTCCTGGGCGTCAGCGCGGGCAACGTCGACGAAGCGGCGGTGTCGAGGATGGCCGATCAGGCGATCATCTTCGCCTTGGCCAACCCGATCCCCGAAGTCGATCCAGCGGTCGCCCACCGGTACGGGGCGGTCGTTGCCACCGGGCGAAGCGACCTGCCGAACCAGATCAACAATGTCCTTGCTTTTCCAGGTGTCTTTGCCGGCGCCTTCGATGCGGGGGCCCGCGCGATCACCGAGAACATGAAGTTGGCGGCCGCGGAAGCAATCGGCGGCGTCGTGGGATCCGAACTGCGCGCGGACTATGTGGTTCCCACCCCGTTCGACCCTCGGGTCACCCCTGCCGTGCGCGCGGCGGTGGCGCGCCAGGCCAGGCTGGACGGCGTGGCACGCGAACGGTAGGTCGCGTATCAACGGCCGAGGTGCCGGTTCAGGTGGTGATCAGCGAACCCTGTCTTTGCGCAAGGCTCTTGGGGCGCAGATCGTGCCAGGCAGCGGCGATGATTCCTACCGCTCGCACCAGCTCGGCGCTGGGTAGGGCGAAGGGAATCCGAAGGTAGCGTTCGAGTGCGCCGTCGACGGTGAATCTGGATCCCGGCGTGATGAGTACGCCTCGCTGTTCGAGCAGATTGGCCAGCGGGGTGGCGGCGGGGGCATCGAGTTCGACCCAGGCGGAGAGGCCGCCGTCGGGCCGGCGAAGGCGCCAGCCGGGCAGCTGATCGGCCAACGCCGCAAGCAGCAGGTCGCGCTGGACGGTGAGGACAGCGCGCCGCTGCCCGGCGATGAGGTTCAGGTCGGCGAGCACCCGCAGCGCGATCAACTGGTCCACCACCGCTCCGCTCATGTCCGCGCGCGCCCGGACGGTGGCAAGCCGCTGGACGTCCGCTGCGGTGGCACGGACCCAACCGATCCGAAGGCCGCCCCACACCGGCTTCGACAACGACCCGATGCTGAAGACCGACTGGTCCAGCGCGGCCATCGGCGTCGGTGGCTGCGCTCGTTCCTCGTCGGGGCGCAGGTCGATGTCGATGAAGGATTCGTCGATGACCAGCCGGGTCCCGCAGCGACGTGCAGCGCTCGCCACCCGGTCACGCGCTGCCGAATCCACCAGCGCACCGGTCGGATTGTGAAAATCCGGGATCAGATAGGCGAGCCTGGGCGCCGTCTGCGCGAGCATGTTCTCGATTGCTCGGGTGTCCCAGCTCCATTCCTCCGACAGGGGCACCGGAACCACCCGGCCGTGGTGGGCTGTGATTGCCTCGAGAGCCCCCGGATAGGTCGGTGACTCGGTGAGAACCCGATCGCCCGGGCTGAGGATCGATCTGAGAATGAGATCGAAGCCGTGCTGTGCACCGTTGGTGATCAGGATCTGCGCGGCCTCGGTTGGGACTCCGCGATCGGAGTAACGCGCAGCGACCGCGATACGTAATTCATCTATGCCGTAAGGAAAATAGCCATCCTGCCTGGTGAAGCGACCGATGTCCTCGGCGGCCGCGAGGGTCGCGGATTCCATCACCGACGGGAGCGAGGGTAGGCAGGCGACCGAGAGGTTGAGAGTGCCTGGTGCCGGCTGCTGCCTGGCAATCCGTGAGCCCGGACCCGTCACCCGCGCGGTGACCGGCAGCTGCAGGTAGCTGCCCGAGCCGCGACGCCTGGCCATCAGCCCCTGCGTACTGAGGTCCTCGTACGCCGCGGTGGTGGTGGCCCGGCTGATGCCCAGTTCTGCGGCGAGGTCGCGTTCTGACGGCAGCCGGAGCCCGTCGGTCAGCCGGCCGTCCAGCAGCAGCGCGGCGAGGGCGCTGCTGAGGGCGCGGTATCGGGGGCCGGGTTGAGCACCAAGATCCGGCAATAACCGCGCGATCGCCGTCGAGCCGATCCCTGCGGAGGTAGTCACCAGGCCAGTCTCTCAGAAGTGGACCGATTTTCACCAACCTTTCGATCGAAACCAGGCCACTGCTCGGCAATTGGCTCTGGTAAGGCCGAGCGGTCCACGGCAGGCTTGGCGCGTGAGCTACTCGAACATCCGAACACGGCGACTTGCGCCGTCCGGCCCGCTGCCGTCGCGTCGTCCTGCCCGCGGACGCGCAAGATCGAGTTGGACGCTGCGCCTGTCGCAGCTCTACCTGGGCCTGGCGCTGTACGGGGTGTCTGCGGCGATGCAGGTCCGGGCAGGTCTCGGGCTCGATCCGTGGGATGTGCTGCACCAGGGCGTGGCCGCTCTGGTACATCGCGGGATCGGAACCGTGGTGGTCGTAGTCGGGGCGCTGGTGCTGTTGGCCTGGATCCCGTTGCGGCAGCGGCCGGGCATCGGGACGGTGAGCAACGTGGTGGTGCTGGGCGTGGTGATGAACCTGACGTTGCAGGTGCTTCCCAACCAGCATGGCTACCCGGCGAGGATCGCGATGCTCCTCGCCGCGATCGTGCTGTGCGGTATCGCCACCGGCATGTACATCGCCGCGGGATTGGGCCCCGGTCCGCGTGACGGACTGATGACCGGTCTAGCGCGGCGTAGCGGGGTATCGGTCAGGCTCACCCGCACCCTTCTCGAGCTGACCGTACTGAGCGGCGGCTGGTTGCTCGGCGGCTCGGTCGGGATTGGGACTGTGCTGTACGCGCTGGCCATCGGACCGTTGGCGCAACTGTTTCTGAAGCTGTTCAGCGGTCGTCCGATGCCGGCGGTGGCAGAGCAGCTGCCGTGAGAACGCTGGCGGCAGTTTCGTTAAACACTTGGACGGAGAGACAACGAGAAGCTAATTGCTTTACAGGCTTGCATATTTGTAAAGCTTGGGGCAGCATGGTGGGAGAAGGAGGTGACTTCATGATCACCATGACCGGATCGGGTGCACTTTTGCTCATCGTTGCGCTCGGCGCACTGTTCCTACTCGCGCTACGCGAAGGCTCGCACCACTCCGACTGACTAGTCGCTGACCTCGGTGCCGCTCGCAGCGACCGCTGCTCGATGCGCACCCGACACGATGTCGACCTCGCGAACGAGGCGCTCGGCGTCCACGAACACAGACACCAGTAGGCGACCAGCGGCCAACCGTTCTGGCGTGCCCTGGTCGGTCGCGGCGTTCAACTTGTCCGCTGCCGCGGCCGCCAGGGTTGTCGCCACCCCCGGGCTGCGCTCCAGCAGGTCCCGATCCTCCGACGAGTCCGGCTGTTCCTGCAGGCGGCCAAACGCAGCCGTTGCCGCTCCCGCCTCGTTCATCATCGCTCCCAACACCGGTAGCGCCGCGGCCAACGCGGGGTCCGGCAGCGGAGTCGGCAGTTCGAGCAGGGTTCTGGCGATCCCTCGGGTCTGGGTGATGGCATGGTCCAGGGCCCGGCGCGCCTCGGTCAATCGCGTCAGCTGTCCCAGCTCGCCTCGTGCCAGCGGATTGAACTGCAGGCTCTCTTCGCCCTGTTTGACCGTGGCGATGGCAGCCCGCGAGTCGGCGCTGAGATCGCGGGCCCGCCGCAACCACCTGACGACGGTGTCACGGTCGGGCTGCTGACGCAGCCCGGTGCCCATGTCACCGAGCAGCGCACCAAGGTCCTCGCCGAGTGCCCGCAGTGTCCGACCACCTTCTGAGACGTAGGACGCCGGGCTGATCAGCGCATTGACCAGAACCCCGATGAGTGCGCCGATCGCGGTGTCGATCGTGCGCTCGATCCCGTACCCGTTGCCGAGGGACAGCGCAAGCATCGCCGAGATGGCGACCTGCCCTGACAGTGCACCGAGCCTGAGCAGCTCGCCCACGATCAGGCCGGCGAGGACGACGAGCCCGATCGACCACCAGTGCACACCTAGCAGATGCCCCAGCGCCACCGACCCGCCGAGCCCGATGGTCACTGCGACCGTGAGCTGCACGCTGCGCGCCAGTGACGCCCGGACCGTGATCTGCAGAACGATGATCGCCGCCAGCGCCGCCAGCGCAGGTCGTGGACTGTCGATAGCCTCCGCCGCCAACCAGGCCAGCGTGGCCGCGATGGTGGACTTGAGGATGCGACGAAACACCTCGCGCTCGATGAGCAGGGATTCGCGAATGCCGAGCGACCTGAACCTGGCGAACAGCTGATCTGCGCGGCTGCCCAGCCACGTTTGGCGGCGAAACATGGCCTGGCTACTCGTCCTCGTCGTCAGCCCGGGCAAGCCAGGTCGCCAGCCGTTCGATAGGTACCTCGAATTCCGGGTTCAGATCCACGAAGGACTGCAGTCGGCCGGCCAGCCAGCTGAGGCTGACCTCCTCTTCGCCACGGCGGGCTTCCAGCTCCTCGATCCCGCGATCAGTGAAGTACATCTACTCTCCTGGGTACTTGACGCCGAGAGCGGCACGCGCCTCGTCCAGAATCCGCATGATGGCGATCGTGTCCGCATGGGGTATCAGCGGGCTCTCGACCAGCCCGGCCCGCAGGCAGCGGGCCACCTCGCCGATCTCCGGGCCGTAGCCGCTGCCGATGCCCGCGATCGGGTCCGGCAGCCGGTACTCCTGGTCGCCGGTGTGCACGATGAGGCCGGTGGGCCGGTGGGCCGCACCTTCGGTGGCAATCCAACCGTCGCTGCCGTAGACCACCGCGCGGTTCGGCGCCGGGGTTTCAACCGAGCACCACAGCTGGGCGCTGCTGCCGTCGCCGTAGGACCACTGCATGCACGCGGTCGCATCAACCCCCGTGGCCGCCATGCGACCGGTGGTGACGACCCGCTCGGGCCTGCCGAGGAACAGATAGGCGAAGGTTGCGGGGTAGACGCCCAGATCGAGCAGCGAACCGCCGCCGCTGGCCAGGTCGTACAGGCGATGCTCGGCGTCGAACGGCAGTCCGAGACCGAACTCGGACCGCACGCCCCGAACCTCACCGATGGCGCCGTCGGCAATCAGCTGCTCCGCCTTGCGGATCAGCGGATTCGTCCGCATCCACATGGCCTCCATCGCGAACACGTCAGCGCTACGAGCCGCCTGCAGGACCTGCTCGGCGTGTTCGGCGTTGAGACATACCGGCTTCTCGATCAGCACCGGCTTACCGGCTGCGATCGCGAGCAGGGCCTGCTCGCGATGCCCTGGGTGGGTGGTCGCAACATAGATCACGTCTACGTCCGGCTCGGCCACTAGCTCCGCGTAACTTCCGTAGCTGCGGCATCCCGCGAAGGCTGCGGCGAAGTCTGCTGCCCGATGCCCGTCGCGCGCCCCGACAGCTGCCACCAGGTGACCATCGGTCATCACGATGTCGTTGGCCACGGTTCGGGCGATGCCGCCGGCGCCGAGGATGCCCCAGCGGATCGGCCTGTCGTCTGTCAGTCGCTCAGCCATGCATCCAACCTAGCCGAGTGCG
>JBBQFE010000043.1:0-11455 GCA_038321605.1 Mycobacteriales bacterium
TACTTCCCGAGTGTGGAGTACCTGCCGGTGCTGCCGGGACCCGGTGAGCCGATCGAGGAAGCCCTGGACGAGGTGGGCATCGCCATCGACGACATCCATGCGGTTGCGGTGAGTCACCTGCACCACGACCATGCCGGCGGCCTGAAGTTGTTCGCCGGACGGGTCGCGGTGCACGCCCAGCGCCGGGAGCTGGAGTACGGCCTGTCCAACCATCCCGAGCCGGAGCGGCATGCGATGGCGCGGGTGGACTACGACGACCCGCGGATCGACTGGCAACTGGCCGACGGCGAGGCCCAGATCGCGCCGGGGGTGACGGCGGTGCCGACGTACGGTCATACCCCCGGGCATCAGAGCTTCGTGGTGGAGTTGGACTCGTCGGTCGGCGGTGGCGGTTTCGTGTTCGCGTTCGACGCCGCCGACCTGACGGAGAACATCGAGCACGAGTTGGCGATCGGCGGCTACATCGACGTGGACCCGGCCGAGACCGTCGAGCCCATCAGGCGACTGAAGCGGCTCGCTGCCGAGCGGGATTTCACCCTGGTGCCCGGCCACGACCCTGTGGTGTGGCCCCGGCTCACGCAGGACCTTCGTGCCAGGTTCGCTACCGTGAGGCCATGACCGCAGAACTGAGCATCCTCCATGTCGGGTACGCCAACGACCGGGTGGCCGGAACCGTCACCCTGATTCGCGACGAGGGCAGGATCATCGTCGTTGATCCGGGCATGGTCGCGGATCGGTCGCTGATCCTGCAGCCGTTGCTGGCCGCAGGAGTACCGGCCGACGACGTCACCGATGTGGTCATCAGTCACCACCACCCTGACCACACCGTGAACATCGCCCTGTTCCCGAACGCGGTGGTGCACGACTTCATGGCCAGCTACGAGCACGACGTCTGGACCGATCACGATCCGGGTGACCGCGCGCTGACCTCGTCGGTGCAGCTACTGGGTACGCCCGGGCACACCGCAGAGGACCTGTCGACCGCGGTGACCACCGCCGACGGCCTGGTGGTGCTCACTCACCTGTGGTGGTCCAGTGCCGGTCCCGCCGATGACCCGTTCGCCCCGGACGCAACCGTGCTGGCGGCGTCCCGGGCACGGGTCCTGAGTCTGAGCCCGGTGCTGATCGTGCCGGGGCACGGTGACTCGTTCGTGCCGGGCCCCGATACCCCTCAGTGACCGTAGTAGCGCAGGAGCAGGCGCCAGGTCGTAGCGTCCACGCCACCGGTCGCCCGTACTTTGTGGGCCCGCTGGAAGTTCATGACCGCAGTGTTGGTGCTGCTGAGGAACTGGCCGGAGACCGGAACCCTCAGCACCGCCTGCACCGCTGACACCGCCGGGCCGCTGGTGCCGGGAGCGAGCCAGATTCCCGAGTACTTGACTAGGTTGTGCGCCGCGACCGAGGACCGGGCCGGAGCCTGGACGGCGGGATAGTTCGCACATTGCCGCGGGTTGTAGCCGAGGTAACGGCCGGCCCAGTTCAGGTCACGGGGACGGCACGGGCCGTAGTCGGTGGCCCAGTTCTGCTTGGACCAGAAGCTGCTCCTGGCCGTGGCGCCGTTCCAGGTCAGCGAGATGTGGACGTGGGTGCGGTGGCAGGCATTGTCACTGCTGAGCTGCGGCTGGTGCGCGCAGTTGTTGTACGGCGCCCACTTGCCGTCCCAGCCGCCCCAGATCCGGTTGTTCCAGATCAGATACATGACGCCGAGGCGACGAGCCATCGCGTACTTGTTGCCCGCGCGATCCGTCGCGAGCAGCCACTTGATGAAGGCGTTGGCGTCAGCGGCCTGCTGCGGGTTGCGCAGGGAGGTCATCCAGTCGATGGCTCGTCCCTGGTAGTGCTCGCTGACCGGTCCGTCCGTACCGCAGGCGTACGCGCCCTGCACCGTGACGCCGTGATAGGTCGCTGCGAGCAGTCGACCGAGCGCGGCGGTGCCCTTCTTGAAGGCCGGGTCACAGCCGGTCTGTGCCACGTACGGAATCCACTGCGACTCGATGGCCGCGGGCAGCCCGCGGGGCGTGCCAGGTGCCGGTGCCGCCGCCGAGGCGGGGCTTGCCGAGGCGAGGACGACCGTGGACAGGACGCTGACGACCAGTGCAAGGACGAGGGGACGCAGAGGTGGAATGAAACGTGGCATACCTGATGATCGGCAGCCAGATGTGAGTCATGAGCGTTTTGGCACGATCAATCTGAGCGGCCAGGGACGACCAGCCGCTCAGACCCGGACGACAGCACCTTCGCTGTGCACCTCGGACGCTTCGGGGTCATCGAACCAGCGACCGCCGGAGCCCAGGTACCGGAACGTGAGCTGCTGTCCGGACGGGACAGTGAGGGTCACGCTGCGGGTTCCGTTGGTGCGCCTCACCAGCTTGTGCGCCCCCGGCGTCCACCCGTTGAACGAGCCGACCACCGACACCGGCCCGTCGTGCACGTCGTCGGGCAGGACGAGTCTGACCTTGGCGTTACTGGTCTTCGGATCTGTGCTGATGCTGATCGCCATTGCGACTCCTCTGTAGCAACCCGGTGGAAACTGTCGGACTTGTTGCGGTGAACGGTAGGGGTAATGCACCGGTGGGCCGAGCCGGGCGCGCCGGGCCGCAGCAGAGTTTGCCCAGTCGTAACAAAGGATTTCTCAGTCTCAGGTTGAGCCTTACCCAACCATCAGCTCATTGCTGGGGATTCAACATCAGCCCGTAGTGGGCGAAAATGTTGGGTGCCTCGGTCCAGTCCACCCGCCGCTGATCGGGGGTGCCGTCAGCCCCGCCCGCTGACAGGATGCCGCGCGCCGACAACCCGGTGCTGGTCTTCGCGAAGACCGTCGCGCCGCTGTCTCCGTTGATGCTGCCCCAGCCCGTGGACACATCGATTCCCTCGACGCCGCGGGCGGTGTAGTTGGAGATCGGGAACCACAGGTCGCCGTTGGTCACCTTGATGCCGCAGGGGGTCGGGTGGCCGAGGTAGAACGAGTGCTGACCGTCATGGCAGACGAAGTCCCCGACATAGGAGTAGGCGGCGCTGGCCAGTGGCTTCCAGTACGTGGTGTCACTCTCGTCGGCGTTGTTGTTGGCTCCGTCCACGATCGCGGCGTCCCACCCGTTGACGCGCGACGTCACCGTTCCGACATGGTTGCCCAGTGAGCCCGTGTAGACGCCGGCAGCGCCCGCCCCCGTGTACACCTGAGCGCCAACGGCGAAGCAGTGCGCCGCGGTGATCATCACCGGATGATGGTTGCTGCGCAGCACGGCCGGCAGCCCGGCGGTGAAGTAGCTGTGGCCGTTGGTCAGCACGTCACCGCCGATGAACGGGGTGCTGTCGTGCCACTTCACGCTTCCCCAGGCGGAGGCCTTGGCGACCCGGCGGATTCCCGGCTCCAGGCGAACCGGAACTCCGACGATCGGCAGCGCCGGCGTCGAACCGTCCGTGACCTCCACGTCCAGCCCGCCGCCATCGGAATCAACTGCCACCGCTGCGACTGAGGCAGATCGGTGCGGGTCGGCGATGATCCGGTGGGCTGCGGAATCCAGGGTCGCCTTGCTGAAACTGGCCGGACTGACCCGGACGTCTGGCCAGTCGGCGGACGGATCCGCGGCACGGGCTGCGGCCAGCAGGGTGCTGCCACCAGACCCGGTGGCGTACACGGTGACGCCAGATGTCGCGGCATTGATGACGACGCCTGCGTAGCTGGCCGCTGCCGCCCGGCGTCCCTCGGCATCGAGGTCGGCCGCCAGCCGGCGCAGCGGGTCGAGCAGCGCCTCCTGCTGGTCGGCGGGCAGGTCCGCGCTCTCCGTGTCAGACAGCTGCACGGCCGCAGCGTCGCCACTCGCGTGCACCACGGCACTGACCTGCTGCCAGAGCAGCACGGCGGTCAGCACGCCGGCGGTGACCACGGCGAGCAGTGCGACGGTGATACCCGAGCCTGCCCGCACGGGTCGGCGGACCTGCCCGGTCAGGATCACACTGCTCATCGGTGCGAGGCTATCCGAGATCCCGACCGATTCCACGTATCGCCGCACCCCTCGTCGCCTCCTGCCTTCACGTGGGTACCTCGGCTGCCAGGCAGGTGGCTCCGCAGGTACCCCGCGTCCGCGCGCTGCTTCGTCCACTACTGAAACGGGATACCCAATGGCCGACGATCGAACGAGCCCGTGGCGCGCATTCGCGTCCAGCACCCTGCTCTGCGCCGCACTGGTGCTGCCGTTGGCTGCTTGCGGCGGGACCTCCTCCACGGCAGCCGGGAAGGCTGCCTCGCCGCCTGCAGGATCTGGGTCGGCAATCACGGGGCAGGCAGGCTCGGGGCAGGCAGGCTCGGGGCAGGCAGGCTCAAGCTCCGACGCCGGAGGTACCGCGTCCGGCGGCGCGAGCCGAGCCGGCAGCATCGACGTCTGCGCGCTCCTCAGTCCGGAGGACGCCGCAGCGGTAGCCAGGCAGCTGGGCCTGAACGGCGCACAGACCGCGGCGACCAAGTACAGCCTGAGCACCAAGAAGGTGGTCAACACCAATCCCAGTTTTCCCATGTCCAGCTGCGAATTCTCGATCGACGGCGAGGGCGCCTCGGGCACGGTGGTGATTCAGGTGATGTCGGCAGACAACTTCTCGTTGTACGCCAGCGGCGGCACCAAGGTCAGTGGCCTGGGCGACGAGGCGTATGACCAGGGCAACTCCACGGTGGTACGCGTGGGAGCTCTGATGTTGCAGACCTCGGAGAACTCGTTCGGCAACGATTTCGTCGTTGCCCTGTACCAGAAGATGATTCCGAAGTTGAGGTAACTGCCGATCGGGCATAGGTTCGGGCCGCCACCGGACCACAGGGAGCGGCGCATGAGCGACACCCGACCACAGACCGCGGCAGGCAAGGTGCTCTGGCACTTCACGATGTCCCTGGACGGGTTCGTCGCCGGGCCGAACCACGAGCTGGACCGGATGACCGGGTCCTCACTGCGACCGGGGGATGGGGGCTCCGCTAGGCGAGGAACTGCTCGGCGAGGGCTTTGGGTGCGCAGCTCAGCCACCCGTCGACAAGGGCCTCCCGCAGCGCCTTCTTGCGAACCTTGTCCAGCGCAACCAACACGGCGGGATAGTTGTCGAAGTGCTCGATGGTGAAGAAGCCCGGATGGTTCGCCGCGAGCACCGCTGCCTTTTCGGCGAGGTCGTCCACGCTGATCGCCACGATCTCACCGGCGGGGGGAATGACGTCGCCGAACCGCTTGAGATCAGCCTTGCTGAACGGGCGCTCCCACGCGAACACCTTGCCGTTCACCAGCCAGGTGCGGTGGCCCCACCGAACCCCCTCGGACACCTCCGGCAGAGCAAGCGCCAACGCGGCGACGTCCTCCAACGTGGTCATCGCGTCAGCCTAGCCCTGAGGTTTCGAGCCGTACAGCGGGCGAAACCGGTGCATCCGGGTGCCACCGCAGGTGCGATCCCAAGATCGGATTGACGCTGCTGCTGCATGCGGCGGTGCGCCGAATGCTCGCCGCCACTACATCCGAGCGGCTAACGTTCGGGTGACACACGCAGCGTCCAGGAGGTACCCATGCAGCAGGTCGTCGACTTCGAGAACGTATCCACCGCCGGATTGGAATCGTCCCCGGTCGCGGAGGCGCTTGCCGGGCTCAGAGCCAACGAGGCGCGCTACTACAAGAACAAGTACGGCCACGTCTTCACCGTCGAGCCCGCGGATGAGGCGACGAGCGCAGTCGAGTGGGTGCAGAGAATCCTCGCCGACGAACGTGACATCGTGTTCGCCTCGCGCCCGCTCGAGGCCACGTCCTTCGAGGTCGACGGCATCCGGATGGCGTACGTGTTCTACGAGTCCGGTCTGTCGGTGAACGTCATGTACGGCATCGAGGACGGGACCAAACGCGCCGTCGGTTTCAAGCTCTCCGAGGGCATGGAGGTGCCCGAGGAACTCGCGACCCGGTTCAAGTTCGCTCGGCAGAAGTCCAAGCTGGCCGGCACCATCCGGGGCTCGTACTTCGTGATCAAGGGCGATGTGGCGGACTTTCCACAATGACGACGGCCGGTCCGCATGACGAGAGTTCACCTTAGGCAGGCTGGCGTTTCCCGACACGGTAGGTCAGATGGGTCACCCGGGATGACGCGTCCGCGCACACCTGTTCGAGGGTGATGCGGTCGGGATCCACCCGATCGAACAGGCGGATGCCGGCGCCGAACAGCACGGGCGACAACGTGATCGAGAACTCGTCGATCAGGCCGCTGTTCAGGTATTGCTGGATCAGCTCGGCGCCGCCGGAGATGCGGACATCGCGGTCGCCGGCGGCATCACGTGCCTGGTCGAGGGCACTGGAGATGCCGTCGTTGACAAAATGGAAGGTCGTACCACCAGGTCTTTCCCACGGCTCCCGCTCGGTGTGGGTGACGACGAAGACCGCGGTGCGGAAAGGTGCCTCCTCCGGCCATGCCAGCTCGCCGGCGTCGAACATTCGCTTGCCCATGACGCTGACGCCGGTGCGCTCGTACGTCGACCGTGCAATGTCGTTGTCGAGTCCTTCCTCGCCGCTCTCGCCGAGCTTGAGGTTCTCGCGGAACCACCGCTGCGGAAATACCCAGGCCTGCAGCTCCGACCACTTCGCCAGCCAGCGCTGAACGCTCGGATCGTGCTGGCCCGCCGCGGAGAACACGTCTTCGACGGGCACGGCCTCGGGTGCCATGAAACCGTCGAGCGACATCGTCACGCTGAAGAACACCTTGCCGGTCATCAGCCTTGGGCTCCCTTCGATGTGACCCCGTCCCGGATGAGTTCGGCGACGTAGTCCGCCAGGTGACCCAGGGTCTGCTCGCCGCCCTCGATCGCGTGGTACTTCTCCACCACCTCGTCCCGGAACTCCTTGGTGGGGAAGACCGTGCGCATCACGATCCGGGTCATCGCCCCGGCCGGCTCGAAGGTGAGCAACGATTCGAAAGCGTTGGGGTCGTCGCGGGACTCGCCGTGCACCAGCGCGATGCGCTCCGGCGGGACGATCTCGGTCCAGGTGATCCACTCCTGGTAGTCGGTCCCATCTGGGCCGTGCATGACGAAGTCCCAGTCGCCGCCGGCACTGAACTCGAAGGACCGCGTCGACGTCGTGAAACCTTCCGGGCCCCACCATCGCGACAGGTGCCGAACCTGCGTGAACGCCTCGAACACCAGTTCACGCGGGGCGCTGATGTTCCGGGAGATCACGATCTCGCGATCCGCGGTCGTGTGGTCCGCGGTCGTGTGGTTCGCGGTCGTGTGGTCCGCAATCGCCGGGGCCGGGTCCGCGGTCACCGGGGCCGGGTTCGTGGCCATCGGGCTCGTGGCCATCGGACTCGGCTGCCCGCCGCTACTGGTCATCGCCATCGTGCGATTCCTCCTGCCTCGCCTGCTTCAACTCCTGCACGTACTCGTCCAGCCGATCGAAGCTCTCGCTCCAGAATCGTTCGAAGCCGCCCATCCACTCGTGGACCGGTCGCAGGCCGCGGGCGTCCAGGTCGTACAGCCGCTGCTTTCCGGCACCACGGACCCGCACCAGCCCGACCTCCCGGAGTACCCGCAGGTGCTTGGACGCCTGCGGCTGGGTCATTCCCAGGTTCCGCGCCAGCTCCGTTACCGGCCGCTCGCCACCCCTGAGCAGCACCAGAATCTGCCGCCGCTGCGGCTCGGCGATCGCATTGAACGCGTCTGACGCTGCTGCAGCTCGTGCCATGGCAGCATCATATGCCCATATCGGAATGTGTCAATGTCGATGAGGCTGACGGCAGGAATCGTCAGGCCGTGACGGGGAGCGGCTCGATCAGCCGGAACCAGTGCACGACGACAGGTTCAGCCGCACGCAGCTGCCAGTTCTGGTCACCGGCGTCGGCGCGCACCAGCTCGACGACCTCATTCCAGAACCCGATGTGATCCCGTCGCCACTCTTCGGCGTCGGCGAACCCCTCCCCCTCATCCCGTGCGACGTCATCGCCGACCAGGTTCAGCGGAATGATCGTCACGCGCGTGGTCTCCACGATTCCGTGCGACTGCCCTGCGTGGTCTGTCAACGTCAGCCGATCACCGACCCGTGGAAGCGGTTCTCCCGACAGGTATTCGATCGCAAGCGATGAGGTCGCGGTCTTCTCGCCCCGCAGTACCGCGGCCAGCAGCCGATCGCCGAGTCCACCATCACCGGGGTAGCCGAAGTTCAGAATCCCTGCCATGGCCGGATCCTGCCATGGCCGGGTCCTGCCCGCTCAGGATCTCGAAGGGTCAGCGGCCCACGGGTGATACTCGACCCCGTTACTCAACGCGGCGCGTCGCGCGGCGTCGAGCTGAAAGCCGGTGATGCCGCCGGCTTGCCACGGCCCGACCGACCCGGCGGCCGTCGCAGCGGCGGACTTGGGCGTGAGACCGATTTCGTGTCGAAGCACTGTGATCGGTCGATCCGCGATGGCGAACCAGTCGACGTCGAGAAGGTCGTGGCTGCCAGTGGTCAGGGCGCCGCGCCGCATCGCGTCTGCGAGCCGGGTGGCCATCCCGGTGGTGGCGAGGTGACCCGGGTTGGCTTCGAACAGTCCGGCGCCTGCCGCGAGATAGCCGGTTTCGAAGAGGCTGACCACCATCGCAAGCAGGCTGAAGGCGCGCGGGTCGTCATTGGCGCGGGCCATGAACGCGAAGACCTCGATCTCGTTCTCCAGCGAAGTGCCGTAGTCGGCGAGAACGTGCACCCAGTCGTGTTGAGCGAGCAGCGGCGGAGCGGAGTTTGGCCTTCCTGGATACACGAAACCTCGATCACGGTAGAAGTCGGTGACGCCCCGTCCGATCGTCCCGACGGGCAGCGCCTCGAGGCTCACCCACTGCTCGGCCAGCCGCGGATCGTCATCGACCTGCGACCATGAGGTGTCCAGGGTGGTGGCGTGCAGCGCCGCGAGTCGTTGGGCGGACACCTCGCCGAGGTACCCGTTTCGAGCGAAGTCGATGCTCGCGAGATCGAACGCGCCGTCCGCGAAACGGTGCGCGACCTCGATCATGTCCTCTCGGACGGCCAAGGCAGCTGCGTACCCCTGAATGCGATCGATCGTGGTCAACGACAGCGGACGTGAGCTGAATGCGATCAGCAGCATCACCTGCACGATTCGCTCGCGGAACATGGCGTTGCGGCGATGCAACGCGGCTGCCAACTGCTCGGCTGTGATGCCTTCGACGCCAGCGGGGTCGATCGTGAAGCCGGTCATGGCGTGAAAAACTGCGCTGATCAGAATCTGCTGGAGGCTGGTCAGGGCGGTTGGACCGCCCTGCGCGGCTACGACGGCGCGGGCCAGGATTGCTGTCTCCGCGGCAGACGGTGGTGCGAGCAGCACGTCCGGGTCGGATGGTGTGGCCATGGCAACATTCTTCTACCAAGAAGACCAGTTCGACAGTGTGCCGCCACTGCGCCGTCTGGGAATCGAGGCTGTCTGGGAATCGAGGCTGTCTGGGAATCGAGGGTGTCTGGGAATCGAGGCTATCTGGGAATTGAGCGAAGCCGGTCGGCCATGCCAGGCGAGGTTCCAGAAAGACGAGGCGGCCGCCATGTGACAAGCACACTTGACAAGCCGGGCGACGCGAGCGAAGCTGACCTGGTGACAAGGAAGCTTGACAGGGCCGTCAGATGACAGGGGCACTCGGGCGATGACCAACCGGGTGCGGGAACTCCGGCTGGCAAAGGGAATGGCGCAAGGGGAGCTGGCACAGGCGTTGCAGGTCTCTCGCCAGACAATCAACTCCATCGAGAACGGTCGCTACACCCCGTCGCTTCCATTGGCCCTCGCGATGGCGAGGTTCTTCGGCCTGACCGTGGAGGGGATCTTCGATGCAGACGATGCGTAGGAACCGGCTGTACTGGGCGACGCCGCTGCTGGGTGTGTTCATCGGACTGGCGTATCTGGCTGCGTTCTGGCTGGGGGGCAGGCCAGGGGACGGGGTGATCGGACTGATCGTGATGCTCGCCTTCACCGGCGCGCTGATGTTGCTCGGACGCCGCAGCGAGACAGTTCAGGGGCTGCTCGACCATCGCGACGAGCGCATCACCGGAATGGATCTCAAGGCCACAGCGGTCACGGCCGTGGCCATGATCCTTGCGGTGCTGGTCGGGTTCGTCGTCGACATCGCGCACGGTGGGAGCGGCGAACCGTTCGCGGCCATCGGTGCAATCGGCGGGCTGGCGTACCTCTGCGCCCTCCTGTTCTTCCGCCTCCGTCGCTAGCCTCGCTGGGTTGGTGCCGCTGTAACCGGTCAGTTCTCGTTTTCGACCTCCTAGACCGTGTCGTCCGTGCTCGACGTGCTCGGCCAGTTCGACCGTGTCGTCCGTGTTCGACGTGCTCGACGTGCTTGGCCAGTTCGACCTGCTCGACCATGTCGTCTGGGCTGCCCCGTCATCCGATGTCGTCCGGGCTGCCCCGTCAGCCGATGTCGTCCGGGCTGTCCCGTCACCCGATGTAGTCACCTGAGCCTCTTACGATGTGAACCATGGGACCGATTCACCATGTTCAGGGTGGCCAGCTCGACATCGCCTATGAGCGGCACGGTGAGCGCGGCGGGTGGCCGGTCGTCCTGCTGCACGGCTTTCCGTACGACCCGCGCTGCTATGACGAGGTGGGTGCAGTGCTTGCGGCGAAGGGCGCTGAGGTCGTGGTGCCTTACCTGCGGGGGTACGGCGCGACGAAGTACCGGGACGAGGCAACGATCCGGTCAGGGCAGCAAGGCGCGTTCGCGCAGGATCTTCGTGACCTCATCGAGGGTCTGAGCCTTGCTCGACCGATCGTCGCCGGCTTCGACTGGGGCGGTCGGGCTGCGTGCGTGGCTTCGATGCTGTGGCCCGAGCTTGTCGCCGGACTGGTGTCGGTCGGTGGGTACAACGTGCATGACATCGCGACGATGGCCAGCATTCCCGAGCTTCCTGTCGTCGAGAGCCGTAACTGGTACCAGTGGTACTTCCACAGCGAGCGAGGACGTGCTGGCCTTGCTCGCTACCGTCGGGAGCTTGCGCGACAACTGTGGAGCGAATGGTCCCCTGCCTGGCCGGTATCGGCGGGTGAGTTCGAGGCGTCCGCTCGGTCCTTTGACAACCCCGATTTCGTGGACACCGTGATCCACTCCTACCGGCACCGTTACGGTCTGACCGAGGGCGATCCGGTGCACGAGTCGAACGAACGAATCATCGCTGCTCAGCCGCCCATAACCGTCCCGACCGTGATCGTCGACGCAGCTGTCGATCCACTGGCCGAGGTGTATGACCGCGAGTATCACGCGCGGCATTTCACGACTCTCGTCGACTACCGCGTCACCCAGACCGGTCACAACCCGCCGCAGGAGGATCCGGCCGAGTTCGCCGATGCGGTCTGGACGCTCCACGGGTTTCTGTCATAGCTCGAACGCGACCCGCGACCCGGGCCACGGGCCACGCGCCACGCGCCACGCGTGAGCAGCCTTCTGACAGCCAGTCGGGACAGGTGACGA
>JBBQFE010000044.1:0-11430 GCA_038321605.1 Mycobacteriales bacterium
GGTGCGATCGATACCGGTGAGCGGAACCGGGACCCCCAAGGAACTGCCGGGAGGAAGCATCTAAATGTATGTCTGGATCTGGCGGAACCTGCCCGGCTCCACAGCGCTACGCGCGTTGCAGGTAGCGCTGTTGCTCGCCGCGGTTTCTGCCCTGCTGCTCTTCGTCGTCTTTCCGTGGCTCGAGCCGAAGCTGCCGCCAAACCCGATCACCGGACCGGGGACGGTTGGCCAGTAGCGCCCGGTGCCGCGGCCGGCCCGGCAGTGAGATGATGGCCCGGTGACCCGCATCCTGGTCGTCGACAATTACGACAGCTTCGTCTACAACCTCGTTCAGTACCTGGGCCAACTGGGTGCACAGGTCGATGTCCGGCGCAACGACGCGGTGGCGCCGGACGAGCTCGAAACCCTGAACGTCGACGGCGTGCTGATCTCGCCGGGCCCGGGAACCCCTGAGCAGGCCGGCGAAAGCATGGCCATGGTGCAGGCCTGCGCGCGCCTGTCGATGCCGTTGTTCGGCGTCTGTCTCGGACATCAGGCGATCGGTGCCGTCTTCGGTGCCACCGTCGAACGAGCCCCGGAGCTGTTGCACGGCAAGACCTCCGAGGTGCTGCATCACGGGGCGGGGGTGCTGGCCGGACTGCCCGAACCGTTCATCGCCACGCGCTATCACTCGCTGGCGGTACGCGAGGACACGCTGCCCGCCGAGATCGAGGTGACGGGCAGGACGGAGTCCGGTGTGGTGATGGCACTGCGGCATCGCAGCCTGCCGATCCAAGGCGTGCAGTTCCACCCGGAGTCGGTGCTGACCCAGGGCGGCCACCGGATGCTGGCGAACTGGCTCGAGGTCTGCGGCGGCGCGGTCGACTGGGTGCGGGTCGACGAGTTGGGTGCGGAACTGGATGCGTTGCGCGAGCAGGCCTTCTCCACCGCGGTCTGAGCCGGCGGCCGGCACCGCAGTAGGTTGCAAGGCATGAGAGCTGTCATCGCATCGGGCCCCGGCGGCCCGGAAGTGCTGTCCATCGCCGAGGTTCCTGCGCCGACCGCCCAGTCCGGCGAGGTGGTCCTCGACATTGCCGCCACCGCCGTCAACCGGGCCGACCTGCATCAGCGCGCCGGCAACTACCCGCCACCGCCGGGGGCTTCAGACATCCTCGGCCTGGAGTGCAGCGGGACGATCGCAGCGCTGGGTGAAGGTGTCACCGGTTGGGCGGTGGGCGACGAGGTCTGCGCGCTGCTGGCAGGCGGCGGTTATGCCGAGCAGGTAGCGGTACCCGTCACCCAGTTGATGCGGATACCGGACGGGGTCGACCTGGTGACCGCGGCGGCCCTGCCCGAAGTGGCATGCACCGTGTGGTCGATGGTGTTTGACAACGGCCGGCTCGCCCCGGGTGAGTCCTTTCTGGTCCACGGTGGCTCGTCCGGCATCGGGACCATGGCGATTCAGGTGGCGAAGGCCCGAGGTGCGCGGGTGTTCACCACCGCCGGTACCGCGGCGAAGGTGCAGGCCTGCCTCGAACTGGGCGCCGACGTGGCGATCAACTATCGCGAACAGGACTTCGCCGAGGTGATCCGTGCGGAACAGGAAGCGGTCGGACGAGCCGGTGTGGACGTGATCCTGGACACCGTCGGCGCGAAGTACCTGGAGCGGAATGTCGCCTCACTGGCATTGGCCGGTCGGATCTCCGTGATCGGCATGGTCGGCGGTATGAAGGCGGAGTTGAATCTCGGCACCCTGATGTCCAAGCGCGGCACGATCTATTCCGCTGGTCTGCGCGCCCGCTCCACCGAGCAGAAGGCGATGATCGTCGCGGGCACCGAGGTTGCCATCTGGCCGCTGATCGAGCAGGGCCTGGTCCGGCCGGTCGTCCACGCCGTCCTGCCGCTGGCTGATGCTGCCCAGGCACATCGCATGGTCGATGCCAGCGAGCACATCGGCAAGGTCGTCCTCACCACCGGCTGAGGTCGGCAGCAGCGTGAGCATCACTGTCGAAGCTTGTCTCCGAGGCGCTCGGCCAGGCGTATCGCCATCTCGATCTCGTCTCGCCGGATGGACACGCTTTCGATGTTGATCCCGAATGGAACTCCCAGGCCCCGGCAGTAGGTGATCAGGTCCGTGGCCGCTGCCACCGCCAACCGGTAGGACGCTTCGAGCGTGTCCGTGGAGTGCTTGAGGTCGTTCTCGATCCAGCGCGGGACGTCAACACCGAGCCAGCGCAGGAATTCGAGTGTCCGCATCGACCCGCACACCGTGAAGGTGAAAACGATGGGTGCGGCGATTGCACCCCGGGCGGCGCAGGCGTAGTGGTAGTCCGAGACGAGGTTCTTCGCCGCGTTCACGTCATAGACGACCTGCGTCACGAAGAATCGGCAGTTGGAGTTCTGTTTGGTGAGCAGCCGCAGGTGTTCGTCCTCGCGCCGGCGGTGCCGTTCAGGTATCGCCACACCCCCCACGAGAAGGCGCGGGTTGGTGTCGAGACACAACGCCTGCGCCTCAGCGAGCGACACAGCAGGTTGGGCGCCCCGGCTCGCCGCTCCGACCAGCACCGTCAGAACACGCGAGGGGTCCTGCCGTTCGATCCAGGCATGAAGCTCCGACCGCGAGTATTTGGTGACCGCGCGGTAGACGACGACCGGGCCGTCCCAACCCGCCAGGTGATCGGAGAGGTAGCTCGCGGGATCGAGGGTCGGCATGAACGGGAATGGGCGTTGGGCGGGGTTTCGGGCCGTCTCGTCAGCGATGTCGTACAACACCAGGCCGTCCAGGTCGAGCGGTCGCAGCCGATCGAGGGTGGCATCGGCGATCTCCTGGGCTCGGCTGCCCGTCGTGCTCGAGCGCGGCGGTGTGAGCGCGAAGGTGAGGAAGCCCCCGGAGCCCTCAGTGATCTGGTCGATCAGGGTCATGGCAGGAACGTAGCGGCAGGTGGTCCCGACGGGCGCACATCGAGTGTGAGCGCGCCGTGTCAAGCTGGGCCGACGCGGTGCGGACGCAATTTCGCACAGTTGCCACACCTTGCTGCTGAGCTCGCCGCCGGCTGAGTTCGCATCCGGACGGGGTGCTGGGCCAAAATGGGGCCATGACCACTCCCAGCGACCACGACCTGCCGACCAGCATCAGCAACCCTTCGCAGTCCGAGGCGGACCAGGTAGTGATCGTCGACGGCGGCGATTCCGACGTCACGGCTCAGATCGAGCAGCCGGCCAAGGTGATGCGGATCGGGACGATGATCAAGCAACTGCTGGAGGAGGTCCGGGCGGCCCCTCTCGACGAGGCAGGTCGCCAGCGCCTCAAAGAGATCCACCAGTCCTCCATCAAGGAGCTCGAGGACGGTCTCTCGCAGGATCTGCGCGAGGAGCTGGACCGTCTCACGCTGCCTTTCGACGAGGACCACGTCCCCAGCGAGGCTGAGCTGCGAATCGCGCAGGCACAACTGGTGGGGTGGCTGGAGGGTCTGTTCCACGGCATCCAGACCGCGCTGTTCGCTCAGCAGATGGCGGCCAGAGCCCAGCTCGAGCAGATGCGCGGACGGGCGCTGCCTGGACAGGTGGGTCCTGGACCCATCCTGCAGTCCGGTGCATTCGACGGTGGTCCAGGTGGTCCGGGCGGTCCGGAGCACGGGACCGGTCAGTACCTGTAACCTCCAACCGGTACAAAGGCCCTTCCCGCGGTCATGGATTCCAGGAGGGCACTCGATGCGTCGTCATGTCAGCAGTTGGTTGAGCGTCGAGGTACAGACGCCGGCCCGGATCGTCCTGCAGCTCGCGGTCGCCCGACTTGCGGGTGCGCAGGTGGACGAGACGATGACGGTGACGGTCGACGGCCGCCCGCTGGACTACCGCTCGGTCGAAGCTCCGCACGGTGGACGCTGGGATCTTCTGGACGCCCCGGTCGGCCAACTCAACATCGAGTACGCGGCCACCATCGACGGCCAGGCCGAGCCACCGGACGACGGTGAGGCCGACCAGGTCCGGTACCTGCGCGCCAGTCGCTACGCGGAATCTGACCGGCTGTTCGCGCTCGCCCGTTCTGAGTTCGCGGGCCTCGGCAAGGGCCATGACCTGCTGGCTGCGGTGTCGTCCTGGGTCGGCACCAGGCTGATCTACCTGCCGGGCAGCAGCCGCCCCACCGACGGCGCGGTGGACACGCTGCTCGCCGGCCAGGGGGTCTGCCGTGACTACGCCCACCTGGTGGTTGCGCTGCTTCGTGCTTTGGACGTGCCTGCGCGAGTCGTGGCGGTCTACGCCCCGGGACTGGATCCGATGGACTTCCACGCGGTGGCAGAGGCCTTCGTGGACGGCATCTGGCAGGTCGTCGACGCCACGCTGCTCGCACCCAGGTCGACGCTGGTTCGGATCTCCACCGGACTGGACGCCACCGATACCGCGTTCCTGTCGAGCTACCGGGGCGACATCATGATGATCGACCAGCGCGTCACGGCCGTCGTCGAGGGCAACCTGCCTTCGGACGACCTGAACCAGGCCGTCCAGCTCGGCTGACCGTGTTGGTCAGCCCTTCGGCAGGAACCTGCTGATCAGCCGGGCCACGGCGTCCTCGTCGTTGGTGTGCTCCAGCACCTCGTCAGCGGCGGTCCTGGCCCCGATGTGAGCGTTGGCGACCGCGAAGGACTGACCGGCCCACTCGAGCATCGGGATGTCGTTGGGCATGTCACCGACCGCGGCGATCTGCTCCTGGAGCACTCCGCGACCCTGAGCGAACGCGGCCAGGCCGGACGCCTTGGTGATGCCGGTGGCCGAGATCTCCACCAGCGCCGAATGACCTGAGCGGGTCACGGTCACGTGATCGCCGACCAGGGCCTCGACCTGATCCATGAACTCGTCCGGATTGAGGTCACGTCCCTTGGCCAGCATCTTGACGGCCGGTTTCGTGAGCAGCGTGTCGAGATCCGCCCTGGTGGCCAGCGGCATCGCCCTGCCGGCGCGATCCTGCACCGGCAGCACCTCCCAGTCGTGGCGGTACTCGGGCTCGAATGCGAAGTCCAGGCCGTACTCCATGGCGAAGCGGACTTCAGGAATCGCGTCCCGCAGCAGACCGGTCACCAGCGCCAGAACGTCCACGTCCAGCAGGTGTTCCTGAAGCACCGTCTCGGTGTGCAGGTCATAGGTCAGGGCGCCGTTCGCCCCGATCGCCACCCCGGTGTGTCCGGTCGCCTCTGCAACCTCGTGCAGCCAGCGCGGCGGGCGACCCGTGACGAAGACGATGATGAGTCCGGCCGCCTCGGCGGCAGCCAGCGCGTCGCGGGTTGCCGGACTCACCGTGTTGTCGCTACGGAGCAGGGTTCCGTCGAGGTCGGTGGCCAGCAACCGGATGTCGGTCTGCATCAGCGCGGCGCCGGTGCGGTCAGCAGCTCTCGCCCACCTAGCCACGGGCGCAGCGCCTGTGGGACGTAGACCGAGCCGTCCGGCTGCTGGTGGTGATCGAGCAGGCAGGCGATCGTCCGGGCCACCGCGCACAGGGTGCCATTGAGGGTGGCGACCGGGCCGATGCTCTGACGACCGTCGGCCCGGGACTCGACGGACCGGGCCCGGATGTCCAACCTGCGGGACTGGAAGGTGGTGCAGTTGGAGGTCGAGGTCAGCTCACGGTAGGCAGCCTGCGACGGGAACCAGGCCTCGATGTCGAACTTCCTGCTTGCCGACGAGCCGAGGTCTCCGGCGGCAACATCGATGACCCGGTAGGTCAGCTCGAGGGAGTCGAGGAATTCCCGCTCCCAGGCGAGCAGTCGCTGGTGCTCGTCGGCCGCTTCGTCGACTCCCACGTAGGAGAACATCTCGACCTTGTCGAACCAGTGCACCCGAATGATGCCCTTGGTGTCCTTACCGTACGAGCCTGCCTCGCGGCGGAAGCAGGAAGAGAATCCGGCGTAGCGCAGCGGCAGTTCGGCTGCGTCGAGGATTTCGTTGGAGTGGAATCCCGCCAGGGCCACCTCGGAGGTGCCCACCAGGTATAGATCGTCCTCCGCCAGCTTGTAGACCTCCGAGGCGTGCGCACCCAGAAAGCCGGTGCCCTCCATGGTCTCGGGCTTGACGAGGGCTGGTGCGATCACCGGGATGAATCCCAGCTGATCGGCCTTGGCCATGGCCATGTTCACCAACGCCAGTTCCAGCTGGGCACCGATGCCGGTCAGGAAGTAGAAGCGGGCGCCGGAAACCTTGGCGCCCCGCTCCGTATCGATGGCCTTGAGTGCATTGCCGATCTGCAGGTGATCGCGCGGGTTCTCCACGTGGGGCGGCGTTCCCACGGTCGCGAGGGTGATGAAGTCAGCCTCACCTCCGGGCGGGGCATCGGGGGACGCGACGTTGGGCACCGCCAGATGCGCCAGCCGCAGGGCGTTCTCGGCGTCGACCTCGCCCGCTTCGGCGACCTTGACCGCTGCCGCGAGGTCCCTGGCGCGGGCCAACACCTCCGGGCGATCCTCGGACGAGGCAGTCTTGACCGAGCGGCTGGCCTCCTTCGACTCCGCTCGTAGCGAGTCGGCTGCCGACACGGCAGCGCGACGTGCCTCGTCGGCCTCGATCAGAGCGTCGACCAGGGATTCGTCGGCGCCTCGGGCACGCTGCGACGCTCGCACCAGGTCGGGATTTTCGCGGAGGAACTTTAGGTCGATCACGTATCCAGGTTATCGGGCGGCGGCGCCTGCAATTTCCGCTCACCCGGAGTCCTCGGCCCGGTGCGGCTGTGAACCGGTGGCCGATCGGCGAACCTGGGGCTTGCCTGCTAGTCCAACGGGTACTGGTGGCTGGCGTCGTCAGCGGGGTTCTGGTCGTGGTAGCTGGCGGTGAAGACGTCACCCGCCTTCGGCGAGTCGGACGTCACGACCGCCGTGTACACGTGAGTCGCACCACCGGCTGGCGGCAGTTGGACCTGGCAGGTTCCGGCGGCGGAATCGCAGACATCCCCGTCGGGTCCGGACAGCTCACTGAGCGTCCAGCCGGCCGGCACCGCGAACGTCATCTGCGCCGGGCCCTCGATCGTGCCGCTGGCCAATGTGAGGGTGACCGTCACCGTGCGGGAGATGGGGGTGGCAGTCGGCGTGGTGCTGGGCGTTGGGGTGGTGCTGGGTGTCGGGGTGGCGGTTGGGGTGGTGCTGCCCGTCGGGGTGGTGCTGGGTGTCGGGGTGGTGCTGGGTGTCAGGGTGCTGCTGGGTGTCGGGGTGCTGCTGACTGAGGGTTGCACGGGCGGCGTCACCGGTTGAGCGAGCGGGCGCGCTCCGGACGCGGTGCTGCTCGGCGGCGGGACGTAGTTCGGCGACGTGATCGGCGGGATGCCGGGTCGAAGTGGTGTCGTGCTGGACGGCCTGCCAGCGGCTGAGCTGATCGCGGGTTCAGCCACGGCGGAGGTACGGGAGGTTGCCGCCGAACTGGGCACCGCGACCGACGTGTTCCGGGCCGCCGGTTCGACCAGGATGGTGGTACCGGATCCGTGCTGGAACGCCGTGTACAGCCAACCGGTGGCTACCATGGCCACCACGCCGGCGCCGACCAGTAGCAGTGGCTTGGATGCCAGGTTCACCGCGTGCGAGGTCGTACCCGGAAGGTGCCTGCCTGCTGCCGCCGGCTGGGCGGAACTCATCGCGGCGGTGGCGCCACCGGTCGCGGTACTCACCGCAAGGTGCCCGGCGGACTCGAGGAACTTGGTCGCGTAGAGCGCGCCGCCCAGGATGATCGGCAGCACGACGGCGCGCATCGACGCGTTCAGCTCGCCGATCTCGAGGGCGGCCGCCCGACAGGCATCGCAGTCGTCCAGGTGCTCGTCCACCTGTGCCGCTTCGCGTGCGGACAGCGCGCGCCGCTGCCAGGCACCGAGGCGGTTGACAATCTTGCGGCACTCGGCAGAGTCGGCATCGTGCACGTTGACCTGGAGAAACGCCTGCCGTAGTCCCTCTCTGGCCCGCATCGACAGGGCTGCCACGGCGTTGGGTGTCGACCCGAGGATCGGTCCCACGACGGCTGGCGGCTGCTCCTCGATCAGGGTGTGCCAGAGCACGGTCTGCCAGCGTTCCGGCAGGGTGCTGTAGGCACGCCAGACCGAGCGGGCCTCCAGAACGGCAAGGGCTGCGTCATCAGCAGCTTCGGCGGAGTTGCGGTCCAGGGCATCGAGGGCCGAGTCCTCGGCAGTCAGTCCGACGCGACGCTCGTACCGGGTCGCCACGTCGATTCGGAGCCGCCGTACCGCGGTGAGCAGGTACGGCCGCACGTTGATGTCAGGGCCGCCACCGGCCTGCAGCACCCGCAGCAGCCGGGTGAACGATTCTGAGGCGAGGTCCTCGGCGTTGGTCTGCGAACCGAACTGTCGGGCGTACCGAACCACCGAGGGGTAGTGCCGGGTCCACAGCTCGGCGTAGGCGGACCGGTCACCACCGCGCACGGCTGCCACCAGTTGCGCGTCGCTGAGCGGGCTCTCTCCGGCGGCGTCACTCTCGGCGGTGCTGGTGTGTCCGTCGTCGATCATGAGACCTTCCCGAAGCTTGCCTACGTCTGTCAGAGATGAGGACGCGGCCAGTTCTCAGGTATGACGGTAAACAAAAGAATAATGCAAAACGAGATACTCATGATCCCGCTTGCGTCATCGTTGAGGTTCCGGAGCGTGTAGTCAGTGCCGAGACACCCCGTCGCGCCTTAACGAAGGGCCCTTCGATGCTGGTCAGATCCGTGAGCCGTCCCGATCAGGTCCGCACCCGTTGGCGGGCGGGCGCCGCCGTGGATGGCTGGCCGTACGACGAGCGCTGGTGGACGGCTGGAGTCGAGGCCCTCGTCGATGCGCTTACCGGGTCCGGCGGCGACCCGGCGGCGTCCGCCGAGCGCCTGGGGCGGGAACGGGCCGCGGCCGGCATCCGGCTGGACGAGGCGCTCTCGGACCTGGACATAGGCCTTGAGATCCTGCGCTGCAGCCGGCGGACGCGGATCGAGGTGTCCGCCGCGCTGGCGCGCGGTTGGGCGGATTCCGTCGCCGACTGGCTGTCTCGGAGTCGCTACGGCTGCGTCGACACGCTCACCGAGCTGACCACCCGCGATTACCTGACGACCAGGCTTCGCGAGCTCTACACCGAACAGAACGCACTCGGCCACAACCCCGCCGACACCCGGGTGCTGATAGCGGTCAGTGTCCGGCCGAGTGGCGAGCCGATCATCACCGAACGACGGATGGTCGGGGTCGGGCAGGCGCTTCGTTCGGTCTTCAGCCGGGGTGAGACGCTGGCCCGGATCGCTCCGTCGGTCGCGGTGGCCCTGGCGCACCGCGATGACGGTCTGACCGATCGAGTGCTCGCCCTGCAGCTGGAACTCTCCTGGACCGGACTCTGCGCGCGACCCGTGCAGGCGCGGACGTGGGTGGAGCCACTGCCCGGCGAGCACGAGTTGCTGGCGGAACTGATCCGTGACATGTGCGGCTGAACCAGCTGCCGCAGCGGAGCCCTCAGGACCGACCGGTCGACCTGATCGACCGTAACCAAGCGGCGGCGTCGACGAAGTCGGAATCGGTTCGGCCGGCTCCCGGGGGTTCACCGATGCCGTCGTCACGGCGGTAGGAGCCGAGGTACCGGACGTCGGAGCAGATCCGGTGCAGCGCAGCCACCGCGTCGCCCACCCGGGCGTCCTCGATGTGTCCCTCGCAGTCGATGGTGAAGCAGTACTGGCCGATGCGTCCCTTGGTGGGACGGGATTCGATGCGGGTCAGGTTCACCCCGCGCGCGCCGAACTCCGTGAGGATCTCGAGCAGTGCGCCGGCATGGTCGGCTCGCAGGTAGGTGACGAGGGTGGTGCGGTCGTTGCCGGTACGGGCCGGTGGCCGCCCCGGCTGCTGCAGCAGCACGAACCGGGTGACCGCCCCGGTGTGGTCAGCGATGTCGTGTGCCAGCGCCTGCAACCCGTATAGCTCGCCGGCAACCGGGGGCGCCACCGCCGCGTCATAGTTGCCGATAGCCACCTCCCGGGCGCCGGCGGCGGTGGAACCAACCATCGCCACCGTTGCGCTCGGAAGTTCGGACTGCAGGTATCGCCGGACCTGGGACTCCGCATGTGGGTGGGTCGCCACCGTAGAGATGTCCGACAGCGCCGTGCCGGACCGGACGAGCAGGTCGAACACCACCGGCAGGAACGTCTCAGCAGCGATCACGAGCGGGCTGCCGCCGGCCAGCTCGTCCAACGTCGCGGGCACGGCACCCTCGATGGAATTCTCCAACGGGACCACCACGGCACCGACCACGCCGGCGCGTACCGCATCGATCGCCAGTGTCACCGTGGCGAACGGAGTGAGCGTGTTCAGGTCGTCCCGGTCGGCAACGAGTACCAGGGCGGCGGCATGGGAGAAGGTGCCCTCGGGACCGAGGAATCCACATCGGGTGGCCTCGCGGGTGGGGGTGGACACGTGATGCAGCCTACGACCGGGCCAGAGCGGCCTTCACGGCCTGCTCTTCCTCAGGTGACAGGGCGTGTTCGCCGATGCCCCCGCTGAGGGACTTGGCGTACAGGCGCGTGTCGGTGGTGCTGGCGATCGAGGTCAGCGTCACGCCGTTGCCGTCGTTGTCCATGAGCGCCAGCGAGAACGACAACCGTCCGCTGAGGTCGTCGAAGGCGTCGAAACGCACCAGCGCGACCCGGCGCAGCGCGGTGTTCACAGATCGCTGCATGTCCTGGACGGTCGAACCGATCTGGGCCCGCTCGCCGGCGATCTTCTCGTCCGCCTGACGCTGGGCCGACGCCAGATCACGCTGAAGCTCCATGATGTCCGTGCGAACAGCCTCGCTCGCCGCCATGTGCCGTTCGGCTACGTCCAGGATCGTCTCGCGACCGGATGATCCCCTCGACAGCAGCGCCACCGACTGGCGTAGGCGCCCGAGGGTGCGCAGCGCGAGCACACCGGAGACGAAACCCACCATCCCGAGGACCAGGGCAGCGATTACGAGTGCGGTGGTCATTTGAGGCAGGATATATCTCAATGACCTCCTTCTTCGCGGTGTTCGCCATCGCCTTCGTCGCCGTGTTGCTGGTCGAACTACCGGACAAGACCCTGGTGGCCACGCTGGTGTTGTCCACCAAGTACCGCCGGCGTCCGGTCCTGCTGGGCGTGGCGGCTGCCTTCGCAGTGCAGTGCGCGGTGGCGGTGACCGCTGGTGGGCTGCTGCACCTGCTGAACAAGCGCGTGCTCGAGGCGATCGTCGCGGTGCTGTTCGCCGCCGGGGCGCTGGTCCTGTACCGCGAGAGTGCCGGCGCGGCGGACGAGGACAGCTTGGAGTCCGCGCCGGGGGACGAGGGCGATGACGTCGCTGCCAACCTCAGTTCGCGACGGATCTTCGGGATCTCCTTCGGCGTGCTGTTCGCGGCCGAATGGGGCGATGCGTCGCAGCTGGCCACCGCGGGCCTGGTCGCAAAGTACGGCCAGCCGCTGGCCATCGGACTCGGCGCGTTCCTGGCGCT
>JBBQFE010000045.1:0-11236 GCA_038321605.1 Mycobacteriales bacterium
CGCCATGCCGGCGGTGTGTGCGCCGACCGAACCGCTGGGAATGAGCATGCTGACGGAACGGCCGATCATGGACCGACCGTCGTACCCGAAAATGGTCGATGCGCCGTCGTTGAAGGAGATGATGCGGCCGTAGGCGTCGACGCTGATGATGGCATCGACCGCCGACCGCGTTTCGATCAACAGGCGGGACTCGGCGCGATGCTCGATGAGTCGGGTCACCTGTCGCGCGAGCGTGCCGAGCACCCAGAACTGGTGCTCGGACAGGTCCCGCGAGTCCCGATCGATCACACAGAGACTGCCGAGCACATGACCCGAGGTGGAGACCAGGGGAGTGCCTGCGTAGAAGCGGACGTGAGGTTCGCCGGTGACCATCCGGTTGCCTGCGAAACGAGGGTCGGTGCGTGCGTCGGTGACCACGAACGGCCGGTTCGGATCGGCCACCACCTGCGTGCAGAAGGATGACTGGCGCCCGATCTGCCTGGCGGGCATCCCGGTGGTGGCCTTGAACCAGACCCGATCGCTGTCCACCAGACTGACGGCCGCCATCGGAGTGCCGCAGATGGCGGCGGCAAGTTCGGTGATCTCGTCGATGGCCGGATCTGCGGCGGAATCGAGCACACCCAGCGCCCACAGGGCAGCCAGCCTGGCCGTCTCGTCGGGACGTGAGGTCTTCCTCTGCTCGGTGTGCCGATAGCTCACGGTCAAACCTCCTTCGATTCAACCCATCGACGGAGGACGTCCGTATTCAAGCGTTTTTGTATACACGGACACTTCGGCCAGCGCACAATCTTTCGTCGATCGGCTCAGCTCAGGCTGATCGCGCGCCGATAAGTGGGCCATGACGCCCATTCAGTGCATGCAGCCCCGAAACCTGTCGGACGCCTCCGACGCGGTCTTCGGGTTGACGGTGGCTGCTGCCGGCGTATCCGCACTGATCACGCTGCTGACCCCGCAGCGGTCGGGAGGACTTATCGGCTCGCTGGTCGTGGTGGGTGTCCTGATCGGGTTGTCCACCGGCGCCTGGTTGCTGCGGCGCAGGAATCGTCAGTCGCCTGCCGGCTGGGCGATCTTCCCCTTCGTGGCGATCGCGGCGGTGGTGGCGCTGGATCTGCTCACCCGGGACGCATCCTTCGGCGCGCAGATCTTTCTCACCTTTCCGGTTCTCTACGCTGCCTCGCAGGTACCCCGCCGCGGCGCGGTAGCGGTGCTGGGGGCATCGGTGCTCGCCGAGTGCGCAATCGTCTTCAGCCAGCTCGCGGTGCACGAAGCTGTCAACGACGCGGCCTATCTGCTTGCCGCGCTGGTGGCCAGTACTTCCCTGCTGGTGCTGTCCGGTGAGCGACGCGACGCGCTGGTGGCCGAGCTCGAGCGCCGGGCGGCGGTGGATCCCTTGACGGGTCTGGTGACCCGGCGCGTGCTGGACAACGCCGCCAAATCTGCCTTGAGCGGTGCCGCGAGCGCGGCCGGCACTGCGCTGATCCTGCTGGACCTGGACAAGTTCAAGTCCGTCAACGACCACCACGGTCACCCGGCCGGCGATGAGGTGCTGGTGCAACTGGCCGAACTGCTTCGGGTCGGCTGCCGTGCCGATGACGTGGTGAGCCGCATGGGCGGTGACGAGATCGCCATCCTGCTGCCGGGTTGCTCGCTGGGTGCCGCACAACGCCGCGCCGAGGAAATCTGCCTGCGCATCAGGGCACACGCCTTCGTGGTGGGCGGCGAACAGCGGCTGAGTCTGACCGCGAGCGCCGGCATCGCCCACGCCCCGACCAGTGCGGAGGACCTGCACACCATCTATGCCGCGGCAGATCACGCGCTCTACCTCTCCAAGCGCGGCGGCCGCGACCAGGTCAGTACCGCTCTGCCGCGACTGCAGGTTGCCTCGGGCTGAGTCTGCGCCGTCGGGCGACGCTGGGAGGACGACCCGCTGTTGGTAGGTTTTCGCCAGTGCTCGTAACGATGAAACCATGCGGTGCAGAAAGAAGGCGATGTCGTGACCGGTAGCGACCAGAACCTCGACGCAGGCGGAGCTGGCCGCTCGACACACGGCCACAGTCATGGCCGAACCGATAGCCACGGCCACCATCACCCGCCGCTGGACCTGCCCTACGACTTGCCGGACTGGGCGTTCGAAGACGGCGTACGGCCGGCCGCGAGCGAGGCACCGGAGCCCACCGCGCCGACCGCCCCCAGCGCGCCGAGCATCCCCGACGGCGCAACCATCCCCGACGGCGCAACCATCCCCGACGGCCCGGCCGCGGGCGACAGCAACGACAACCTCGGACTACCCACGTTCGGTGGCCGGGACTGGGTGGGGACCGTCGCAGCGCTGGCAGACCGCTCGCCGGACGTGGCCATCGTCGGCGCACCGTTCGACATCAATACGACCTTTCGCGCCGGCGCCCGATTCGGTCCGAAGTACCTCCGGTCCACCGCCTACGACCCCGGCACCTATCACCTCGATCTGGGCATCGAGCTCTACGACTGGCTCGACGTGGTCGATCACGGTGATGCGCACTGTCCGCACGGCCAGATGGCCCCGTCGCTGCGCAACATCGAGCGCAAGGTCGCCGGCGTCCTGGCGGCCGGGGCGCTGCCGATCGTGCTGGGCGGCGACCATTCCATCACATGGCCGGCCGCGACCGCGGTGGCCCGACAGCACGGTTGGGGCAAGCTGGGGCTGCTGCACTTCGATGCGCATGCCGACACCGCCGACATCCTCGACGGAAACCTCGCCTCGCACGGCACGCCGATGCGCCGGCTGATCGAGTCGGGAGCGGTGCGGGGCCGGAACTTCGTACAGGTGGGGTTGCGTGGTTACTGGCCACCGCCTGAGACCTTCGACTGGATGCAGGAGAACGAGCTGACCTGGCATCTCATGCACGACGTCTGGGAGCGTGGCGTCCGCCCGGTGATCGCCGATGCGATCGCCCGGGCCAGTGAGAACTGTGACGCCCTCTACCTGTCCGTCGACATCGATGTGCTCGACCCTGGATTCGCTCCTGGCACCGGAACCCCCGAGCCGGGTGGGATGAACCCTGCCGACCTGCTCCGTGCGGTCCGGTCCATCGCGCTGGAGACACCGCTGGTGGCGATGGATGTGGTCGAGGTGTCACCGCCGTACGACCACGCCGACACGACGGTGAACAACGCCCATCGGGTGGTGCTCGAGGCGCTGGCCGGGCTGGCCCACAAGAAGCGTGAACGGGCCGGCGGTGCGGTCACCCGTCCGGGCCGCCGACCGGATCCGGCCAGCCTGCGCTATCCCCGGGACCGCTAGGACGCCGGTGCAACCAGGGTGACATCGGCGTCAGCGCTGGGGATCCTGGCCAGGTTCCGGGTGGCCGCGGGCACCAGCGCGACCAGCAGGACGGCCGAGCCGATCATTCCGCCGACCTCGAGCAGGCGCACCTCGCCGACCTTGGGACTGAGCCAGCCGGCGAGGATGTAACCCGCCGGGAGCAGCGCGGTCGAACCCATCCAGTCCCACGCCGACACCCGTGACAGCAGATGCGGCGGTATCCGCTGGGCCAGGGCGGTCTCCCAGAAGACCGCGAACAGGCCGATGCCACCGCCGGCCACTGCCATCAGCGGATACAGCACCGCGAGCGGCGGTCCGTACGCGTAGAGCGCCAGCGAGGCGGGCCACAACGCCGACAGCAGCACGCCCACCCGCATCGGGAACTCCGGTTTCCAACGTGAGCCGATCAGGGCACCGGTGATGGTGCCGACGCCGAAGGCGGCATTGGCAAGGCCGTACACGGCCTCGGTGCCGTAGGTCTGCCGGGCCACCGCTGCGCCGAGCACGAAGAACGGTGCCAGCGCGGTGAGCAGTGCGGCCGAGAAGCACCCGATGGTCACCAGCACCCAGGGCCGGGCTCGCACCGCGCGCCAACCCTCATGAAGCTCGCTGATCATCGACGCGGGCTGCTGGAGCTCGCCGCGGGGGCGGGCACGCACCTGGATCACCAAGGCGGCGGAGACCAGGAAGGTCGCCGCGTCCAGCCCGAACGCCCAGCCGCCCCCGACCCCCAGCACCAGGGCGGTCGCCAGTGCCGGGCTGGCGAAGTTGGCCAGCTCGGCGGACAGCCCGCCCACCGCCTGCGCTCCCTGGATGTCGTCGTCGCTCAGCACCGTCTGCGGGACGAGCCCGGTGTAGGCCGGTCGGAAGAATGCCTCGGCGGCGCCGTAGAGAAGTCCGATGACCATCATGTGCCAGATCTGCACCGCGCCGGTCGCGATCAGGACTGCGAGCGTGCCGTGCAGGACCGCCCGGGCCAGATCCGAGCTGACCATGACCACCTGGCGGGGCAGCCGGTCCGCGATCACCCCACCGATCAGCACGAAGGCCACCAGCGGTGCCGCGTAGCAGGCGAGCACCAGAGCAACATCGCTCGGCGAGCCGGTGAGGCGGGTGACATAGAGCCCGATGGCGATGACGACCAGCGCGTCCCCGATCATGCTCACCGACTGGCTGAGCCACAGCAGCCGGAAGTCACGCGATCGCAGGGCCGTCAACACATCCAGAACCTACCGCCGGTGTCATCCGAATATCCGCTTCACGGTCAGTGCCGGACCTGCGCAGAAATGGCGACTCCCGGTAGGCGAGTCAGCTCTCGTGCCCGTTCCTGAGCTCGCGTTGGTGCGACGTTCACCCGGAGGTCGCGGCCGTGTCACCGTTTGGCATCCCGCCCGCTGCACCGTCATCAGCGGCTCGGTCGTCCGGACCGACGACCCAGGACCTACGACAGACGGAGACACACGTGTCAGGTTTGGCAACGCGGCGGCTCGGAATGGCCTTTGCGGCAGGTGCGATAGCGGTGACGCTGGCGGCATGCTCGAGCTCGGGCGGCGGCACATCCCCATCCACTTCGGCCGGCGCCACCGGCAGTAGCGCGGGCACGGCAGTGAACTGGGCCACCGCCCAGTCGGTCGCGGCCGGCGGCGGCATGGAGGCGCTGATTGCAGCGGCGAAGAAGGAAGGGACGCTGAACCTCATCGCGGTCCCGCGGACGTGGGCCGGTTACGGCGCGATCATCGATGCCTTCACGGCAAAGTACGGCCTGAAGATCAACAGTGAGAACCCGGACGGCTCCAGTGGCGACGAGATCAACGCCGTCAAGTCCACCAAGGGTCAGGCCAGCGCCCCGGATGTGCTGGACATCGGTAACTCCTATGCCGTCTCCGGCGCCCAGGACGGCCTGTTCGCGCCGTACAAGGTCGCCAGCTGGAGTTCGATCGCAGACGCTCAGAAGGACTCCGGTGGCCTCTGGGCCAGCGACTACGGCGGCTACATCGCCATCGGTTGCAACGCGGCCAAGGTCGGCGGCACCTGCCCGACGACCATCAAGGCGCTGGACAACCCTGCCTACAAGGGAAAGGTCGCTCTCAACGGCGACCCGACAAGTGCCAACGCCGCGTTCGAAGCCGTCTGGGCGGCCGCACTGGCCAATGGCGGCTCGGCGGACAACATCCAGCCCGGCATCGACTTCTTCCACAAGCTCAACTCTCAGGGCATCTTCAACAAGACCAAGGTGACGCCGGCGACGGTCCAGTCGGGCGCCACCCCGATTGTGCTGGACTGGGACTACCTCAACGTCGGTAACGCGGCAACGCTGAAGAAGGCCGGTATCACCTGGACGACGACCGTGCCGTCGGACGGCCTGGTGTCCGGCTACTACGCGCAGGCGATCAGCCTGAGTGCGGCGCACCCGGCAGCCGCGCGGTTGTGGGAGGAGTTCCTCTACAGCCAGGATTCCGGGGCCGGTCAGAACGGCTGGCTCGCAGGCTTCGCGCGGCCGATCGAGTTGACCGCGATGCAGCAGTCCAAGACCGCCGATGCGGCAGCGCTTGCCGCGGTGCCAGCCGTCACCGATGCGAACCCGTTCACGCCCACCCAGGCCCAGATCACCGCAGCCAAAGCCGTGGTGACCCAGAAGTGGACCGCAGCGGTCTCCTAGTGACAGACACCGTCGCCACCACCACCTCGCCCGCCGGCGGCGCAGGCAGCACCGATTCCGGCGGGGCCGGTTCACGCCGTCCCCGCCGGGATCGCTTCACGGCGCTAGGGCTGTTGCCGTTCTTCGGCTTCGTCTCCCTGGTGTTCCTGCTGCCGATCGCCTTCATCCTGGTCAACGCCTTCCGTCGGACGACGGCGGGTGCGGTGCATCGGGACCCGGTGACCCAGCAGTTCGTGCACGAAGGTGGACGGACCCGGTTCACCGGCGCGAACATCTCCGAGTCCCTGACCGGCGTGTACCGGACCTCGCTGATCACCAGCGTCAAACTCTCGCTCATCGTGGCCGTCCTCGGAGCCGTACTCGGGGTGCTGCTGGCTTACGCCGTGGTCACCAGCACCAGCCGCCTGCTTCAGCAGGTGGTCACGGCCGCGGCCGCGGTGACCGCCAACTTCGGCGGTGTTCCGCTGGCGTTCCTCTTCATCGCCACCCTGGATGCGAACTCCGGCATCCTGTCGAAGTTCATGCAGGATCACTTCGGGTTCTCACTCGCCAACGACGCCCATGTCCAGCTCGCGCAGACCTCAGGACTGTCGATCGTGTACCTGTACTTCCTGGTGCCACTGATGGTTCTGGTCATGACACCGGCACTGCTGGGGCTCAAACCGCAGTGGAGCGAGGCGGCGCAGAGCCTCGGTGCGACCAGGCTGCAGTACTGGCGGCACGTCGCCGGACCGGTGCTGTTGCCGAACTTCCTCGGCTCGCTGCTGCTGCTGTTCTGCTCGTCGTTCTCGGCGTACGCGACCGCCTACGCGATCAACAGCTCGTTCCCGCTGGTGACCATCCGGATCTCGTCGGTGCTGTCGGGCAATGTGCTTGCCGGACAGGAGAATCTCGGCGCCGCGCTGGCACTTGACATGATCCTGATAGTGCTGCCGCTGACCGTCGCCTACCAGCTGCTGCAACGGAGGACGTCGAAATGGCTGGCATGACGTCTCGCGGCGTCAAGGCCCCCGGGCGGATCCTCCGGCGCAGCGTGCTGGGCGTCGCAGCGGTCTACTTCATCGGTCCACTGATCGCCGCGATCGCCTTCACGGTGCAGGATCCCTCGGGCGGCGTGACGTTCCGGGCCTATCGCGCGATCTTCGACCGTCCCTCGACCGGCCAGATCGGCTTCACCACCTCGCTGGTGTACTCGTTGCAGATCGCGGTCATCACCATCGTCATCACGCTGGCCCTGATGCTGCCCACCCAGCTGCTGCTGCACCTGCGGCTGCCTCGATGGCGCGGATTGGTGGAGATAATCACCCTGTTGCCACTGGTGTTTCCGCCGGTGGTGCTGGTGGTCGGGGTGAGCGATGTGTATGCCTGGGCGGCGCCGGCATCGACCACGGCGCAGGGTCAGCACCAGGGTCTGCCGTTTCTGATCCTGCGGTATCTGCGCGCCGAGGGGCATCCGTTCCTGCTCGCCCTGCTGTACGTCATGCTCGCGATGCCGTTCGTCTACCGCTCGCTCGACGCCGGTATCCGGTCGATCGATGCGCAGACCCTGGTCGAGGCATCGCGCAACCTGGGCGCCGGCTGGGGCAGCGTGCTGGTGCGGGTGCTGGTCCCGGCATTGCGGACGGCGATGCTGAGCGCGGGCTTCCTCTGCTTCGCGCTGGTGATGGGCGAGTACACGATCTCGTCGATCCTGCTCTATACAAAGCCTTTCCCGGTCTGGTTGGCTCAACTCCCGACCACCTCCGGGCAGGTTCAGGCAGCGGTCTCGGTTTTCAGCCTGCTGCTCGTCGAAGTACTGCTCCTGCTCGTGGGCGCCCTCAACTGGCGTCGCTCGACTGACAGAAGGGCTTGACCGATGAAGGGTGCAGCCGCACAGACCGCCACCGGTACGACGGTGGAGTACCGCGATGTCTGCAGGGTGTTCGGATCGATGTCGGCCCTGGACGGGCTGAACCTGCGGATTGAGCCGGGGGAACTGCTCGCCCTGCTTGGTCCGTCGGGTTGCGGAAAGACCACGGCCCTGCGGTTGCTGGCGGGTTTCGATCAACCCACCTCCGGCTCGGTCCTCGTCGACGGCAGCGACATCTCGCGAGTTCCGGTGCACCGTCGCGACATGGGCATGGTCTTCCAGTCCTACAGCCTCTTTCCGACCATGACCGCCGTCGACAACGTTGCCTTCGGGCTGCGGATGCGGGGCCAGCAGGTCAGCGGCCGCCGCGGTCGCGCGGCCGAACTGCTCGACATGGTGGGGCTCGGTGATCATCTGAAGAAGTACCCGCATCAGCTCTCGGGGGGCCAGCAACAGCGGGTCGCCCTGGCGCGCGCGCTCGCGGTCCAACCACGGGTGCTGCTGTTGGACGAGCCGCTGTCGGCCCTGGATGCCAAGGTCCGCGAGCAACTGCGCGACGAGATCCGGCGAATTCAGCTCGAGCTCGGCGTGACCAGCGTCTTCGTCACCCACGATCAGGAGGAGGCGCTGTCGATGGCTGACCGGGTCGGCGTGATGCGGGCCGGTCGGCTGGAACAGTGCGCGGCGCCGGCGGTGCTCTATGACCGCCCCGCAACGCCCTTCGTCGCGGAATTCGTCGGCTCGATGAATCGACTGGCGGCGGTGACCGAGGCGGACGGCCGGGTACGGATCGGCGGTCAGGTGCTTCCCGCCGACGGTGAGCTGCCCTCGGCGGGGCGCAATGTCACCGTGCTGGTTCGGCCGGAGGCCACCGTGGTGACCCCGGACGAGGCTGGCGAGTCGGTGATCATGGTCGCGACGTTCCGCGGCGCCACCACCCGGCTGCGGCTGCTTCGGGCCGACAGCACCGAGGTTCTCGCCGATGTGCCGTCGTACCGCGCCGCGGATTTCAGCCCGGGCAGTCGGGTGACGATTTCGATGCTGGAACGGCCGGTCCTGCTCGCGGCCACCTCATGACCAGGGCCCCCGGCGTCACCAGCTCCGCCACTGTCATCGGCAGCCCACCCGACGGCACCGGTTATCGCGCGTTGACTGCCGGACCCGGCGAGGCGCATCGGAGCCGATCAGACCTCGCCGACTGCCCGAACGATCTCGGCCGACCACTGCTGACGCTCGCCCAGCTGTCGGATCTGCATGTCTGCGACTCGCAGTCCCCGGCGCGGGTGGAGTTCCTGGACCGGTGGGCCGATCCCGATTCGCCTTTGCTGGCCGAGGTGGGTGAGGTGGGTAGCTACCGGGCGCAGGACATGCTCACCGCCCAGGTGGTGGAGGCGACGGTGCAGGCGGTGAACGCCGTACGCCTCGGGCCGGTCGGCGGCGCACCGCTCGACCTCGCGATCGCCACCGGCGACAACACCGACAACGCCCAGACGAACGAGCTGGGCTGGTATCTGTCCCTGCTGGAAGGAGGTCCGGTCCAGCCGGACTCCGGCGATCGCGGCAGGTATGAGGGTGTCGCGGACGAGGCCATCATCGACGAGCGCTTTTGGCATCCCGGTGGCGAGCAGCCGGATCTGCCTCGCAGCCGGTACGGATTCCCCACGGTCCCCGGACTGCTCGACGTGTTGCGCGCGCCTTTCCAGGCGACCGGGCTGGCCATGCCGTGGCTGGCGGTGCATGGCAATCATGATCGGATGTTGCAGGGAACGGTGCCCGGTCAGGGCGACGTCGGCAGGGCGGCGGTCGGTACCCGCAAACCGGTGGCACTGCCTGCGGACTGGTCCCACCAGGCGGTTCTCGCTCTGCTGGCCGGCCTCAACGACTGTGACCCCCAGGCACTCGCCGCGTTGCGGACGGCGGTCGGCCGGGAGGTCACAGCGGATCCGGATCGGCGGGTCACCACACCGGCGGAGTTCGTGGCCGCCCACCACGGCCCACGGTCCCGTCCCACCGGCCACGGGTTCGCCGTCGACGGTCCGACCTACTACCGGTACGACCGCGACCCGATCACGTTTCTGGTCCTGGACACCGTGAATCACCACGGTGGCTGGCAGGGTTGTCTGGACGGCGATCAACTCGACTGGCTGGCCGGTGAACTCGACGCCGCCGACCGCGAACGGCGTTACGTGATCCTGGCGAGCCATCATCCGCTGCACACCCTGGTCAACGACCGCCCTGCGCCCGGTGGTCCCAGGCGGGTGCTGGCAGCCGAGCTCGAGCTGGTTCTGGCCGCGCATCCGAGCGTCATCCTGTGGCTCAACGGACACACTCATCACACCGCGGTCGCGGCGCACGGAACCTGGTGGGAGGTGACGGCGCCGTCGTTGATCGACTGGCCGCAGCAGGGCCGGATCGTGGAGGTGCTGCAGGGCGACGGGGTGCTGACAATAGCTACGACCATGCTCGATCATGTCGGCGAGGCGCCGTGGGGCGGTTCGCTGCGGGACGTGACGGCACTGGCGGGCCTGTCCCGTGAACTGGCAGCCAATGACTGGCAGTGGCGACGGCACCCGCTGGAAGGTCATCCGCGGTCGGGAGTGCTCGAGCAGCGCAATGTGCTGCTGCACCTGAGCGATCCCTTTGCCTGACGCGACCTTTGCCTGACGGGACCCTTGCCTGACGGGACCCTTGCCTGACGGGACCGAAGCAGGTGCCTGCAACTCAGACCCGTGCCACCTCAGGCAGGTCGGCCACGTCGGCGGTGTTCATCGTGAGCTGGACGGTGCCCATCACCGACCGGATCCGTTCGACCGGTACCGATACGTCCGCCCGGTCCCAGAGGTGCCCGTGCTGCACCAGCAGGTGAGTCACCCGCTGGGTGCCGCGATCCACGATCAGGCCCCGTACCTGTCCGACCGGCCCGTCCAGCGCGCTCACCGGCTGGCCGCGGTGGATCTCGACCTCACCGTGCTTGAGGAAGTGCACGATCAGGTTGTGCCCGCTGCCGGCGTTCGGAGTGGTCAGGAAGCCGGGCGTGGACATGCCGCCGACCCCGGCCGGGCTACGGTGATTCGGACGCGCCTGCTCGGCCTCATCGAGTTCTTCAGCAGTCGCCATAAGGTGAATCTCCATCGAGGCGTCGAGCTCGCCGAACTGTGCCGCCGAGCAGGACAGCCCGACCTGACCGACCACCGGATGGGCAAGGGCGACCGGAACCAGCCGGTCGTCTGATTGGTGATAGGCCGGACCGACTACCAGGTGCGTCAGCGAGGTGCCGGTCGGGTCCAGGACCACCCGCTTGAGCAGGCCGACGATGGTCTCGCCACACTTGACCGGGACGCCTATCACGAAGTGCTGTTCAGTGTTCATGATCTCAGCCTGACCTTGCGCGCACGGCCGGGGCAGAGTCGAAGGTCCGGTGTCTGCC
>JBBQFE010000046.1:0-11235 GCA_038321605.1 Mycobacteriales bacterium
TTCTGCAGACCCTGGGCATCTCCGAGGGCGGCCGGGTTGCCACGTTCGGCTGGAATACCGCCGATCACATGGCCATGTACTTCGCGGTGCCGTCCACCGGCCGGGTGCTGCACACCCTCAACATCCGGCTGTTCCCCGACCAGCTGGTCTACACCGCCGAGCACGCCGAGGACGAGGCGGTCTTCGTCGACCGTTCGCTGCTGCCACTGTTCTCCCAGTACCTGCCGCGGCTGACGACGGTCCGGCACATCGTCGTGTTCGACGACGGATCTGCCAACGAGCTTCCCGACGACTCCCGCGTGCTTCGCTGGCAGGACGTCGTCGGCGATGAGTTCGACTTCAGCGGCAAGGTCACCGACGAGAACTCCGCAGCGTCGATGTGTTACACCACCGGCACCACCGGCAACCCCAAGGGTGTCTTGTATTCGCACCGATCGACCTGGCTGCACTCGCTCATCACCCAGGTGCCGTCGACCTTCGCGCTGCGAGAGTCCGACACCCTGCTACCGGTAGTCCCGATGTTCCACGCCATGTCCTGGGGCCTGCCCTACGCCGCGATGATGGCCGGTGCCGATGTCGTCATGCCGGGTGCGGATCTCTCGCCGCCGAGCCTGGTGGCGTTGCTGGAACAGGAGAAGGTCACGATCACCGCTGGCGTGCCCACCATCTGGATGGGCATGTTGCCGCTGCTGGAGGGCCGCGAACTCAGCGCCCTGCGCACCGTGATCTGCGGCGGTTCTGCGGTGCCGAAATCCCTGTCGGAGGGCTGGCGAAAGGCGATCGGCCTGCCGATCACCCAGGCCTGGGGCATGACCGAACTGTCACCGATCGGATCGGTGGCGACGCTGCGATCGGAGTTCGCCGATGCCTCCGAGGACGAGAAGGCCGATATCCGGGCCACCGCGGGCCTCGCGCCGATCGGGGTGGAGATGCGCATCGTCGACACCGAGACCGGCCAGCAGCTGCCCTGGGACAACGTCGCGACCGGCGAGCTGGAATGCCACGGTCCATGGATAGCGCGCCAGTACTACCGCACTGATGAGCCGGGTGAGCAGTACACCTCCGACGGCTGGCTACGTACCGGCGATGTCGCGGCCATCTCCGAGCTCGGCTACCTGAGGCTGGTCGACCGCACCAAGGACCTGGTCAAGTCCGGCGGCGAGTGGATCAGCTCCGTCGACCTCGAGAACGAGATCATGGCGCATCCCGACGTGGCCGAGGCCGCGGTGATCGCAATGCCGCACCCGAAGTGGATGGAGCGACCGTTCGCCTGCGTGGTCATCCGACCCGGCCAGACGCTGACCAAGGACGAGCTGATGGCCTTCCTCGCCGAACGGGTGGACAAGTGGGGGCTGCCGGACGACATCGTCTTCATCGACGAGATCCCCAAGACCAGCGTCGGGAAGTTCTCCAAGAAGACCCTCCGGGAACGGTTCGTCGATCAGCCGCTGAGCTGACGTCCGTAGAGACCTGTCCCGGACGCGCGGTAGGCCCGTTTTAGCACTCGTCACACAAGGTCACAATTTGCTCACGGAATGCAACTAAGGGCGTGTCGCGTACTACCCTTCCGTGTGACAGGTGTGACTCGAGTGAACACAAAAGTTCGTACGGGAGCACGACAGAAGCAAGGAATCGGCGCCGGGTCGACCTTGCCGAACGAATCGGGAACTCGCTCGCATGCCGACCCTCCGACGAATCGCTGCCCGCCGACCCGACCGGTCAGCTGATCCCTCGCGGCGCAAGACCCCCCGTCGGCGAGTAGGGGTTGGCCTCATCGCTGCGCTATCCCTGATCGCCGGGCTGCTCGTCGGCCAGCAGTTCGCCAGCGCCGCGGTCTCGCATAACCCCTATGGGTCGCTTGACACCGCGGCGTTCCAGAACGGCAAACTGGTCCTGCGGGGTTGGGCGATCGACCCCGACTCGACCGGGCCGGTGCTGGTGCGGATCTACCTCAATTCCACGCCCACCCTGATCAAGGCCGACCACAGCCGGCCCGATGTCGGGGCGGCGCACCCCGGCTTCGGGAACAACCACGGCTTCGACGGTGTGATGACGCCGGTCAACGGGCAGTACCGGGTATGCGCGGTGGCGATGAACCTCGGCACCGGCGCGAACACCACGGTGGGCTGCAAGGACGTGGCGGTCAACAACAACCCGATCGGCGGGATCACCAGCATCACGCCCGCGCCCGGCGGGTTCCTGATCCGTGGCTGGGCGCTGGACCCGAACAGCACCGCACCGATCACCGCCGAGATCAATGTCGACGGAGTGCATGCCTGGCCGCTGGCCAACCTGGCGCTGGCGTCCATCGGCACCAGCTACCCCTACTACGGCCCGAACCACGCCTTCGCGGTGAAGATGCCCGCGCCCCCCGGCGCGCATCAGGTCTGCCTCACCGGTCACAACATCGGCGCCGGTACGCCATATACGAAATTTCCCTGCCTCAGCGCCACGTCCTACTCGCATCCCTTCGGCTCCCTGGACTCGCTGACCCGGCTCAGTGCGACGACCGTGTCGGCGGTCGGCTGGACGATCGACCCGGACACCAATGCGTCCAGCTCGGTGAAGTTCACCGTGGACGGGGTGGCCACCGCGGCCTCGGTCGCCGCCGTCAGCCGCCCCGATGTCGCAGCTCGTTTTCCCGCCTACACCGCGACCCACGGCTACGTCGTCACGGTGAAGGCGAACGGCAACGCACACACCATCTGCGCGATCGGTGTCAACCTGCTTGCCGGTGCGGACATCAGTCTGGGCTGCCGCACCACTCTCAGCACCGGTGACACCACACCCGCCCCGGTGACCGGGCTGGCGGCCGCTCCGGCGAGCACCATCGTCACGGTTACGTGGGCAGCAGCACGCTCGGTCGCCTCGCCGGTCACCAAGTACCAGATCCTGGTCGTGGAAACGGGCGGCATCGCCATCGTGTCCGGCACCACGTTGACGAGAACCTTCGTCGGGCTGCAGAACGGCCGCACGTACACCTACGTGGTGACCGCGTTCAACGCTCTCGGCGCGGGATCGACCGCGACGATCAAAGGCACCCCCGTCGCCATCCCGCCCCAGCGCACCGCAGCTCCCGTCTCCACCAGCCACTACGTGCGAAACCTCACCGGCAACGCCGTCACCGACGCCGCCCGGATGCGCGCCATGGGCGCGGCGGATGCGAACGCCAACCCCAGCGGTCACCGGTACCTGATCCTGCTGCAGATCGGTGGCCAGGACCAGACCCGCGGTGGCGTGCTGCTCTCGGCCAGCTCGACCTACGTCAGCAATGCCGCGGTGGTGCTCGGAATGAAGGCCTACCTGGACGGCTACGCCACCAAGGATCGACCGAGCGCGCCGATGATGCTCGCCGTCGGCACCAACAACGACGTCGATGTCAGCGCGGCCGCCGGCGCCTCCTGGGCGCGCAACATCGTCAATCCGCTGGTCGCCTACGTGGCCAAGTACCCCACCCTCAGCGTGGCAGGCGCGAACGACATCGAGCCGGGCTTCTCCGCCACCGCTGCCGAGAGTCGCTCCTGGCTGGGCGGCTACCTGGCCGCCACCAGCGCCCGGTTCGTGTTCAACGGCTCCGCTGACGGATGCTCCACGGTGGCCGCCGGGAGCCGTTGCAACAACGGCTGGACGATGGCTGACCTGCAGTGGCTCAGCGGCGGAGCGGCACCGACCCGTACCGTCAGCCTGCCGCAGATCTACAACTATGCGATGCCGCTGCAGTGGCGTTTCATCTCCCAGACCGGCACCGTCGGCGGTAAGTCACGGATCTACTTCGGCGGTCCATTGACCGAATGGACGGCGTGCAGCCAGGCGGGCTCCTGCGGCAGCATCACCAACAACGATGCGTGGAACAAGTTGTGGGCGGCCATCTCAGCCACTTCGGCCACCAGCCAGTCCGAGTTGCCCTTCGGAACAGATCTTCGGATCAACTAGGTTCTGGCAGATGTTTGCGATGTTCTCCTCCCCGGCCGCTCGGGTGAGCGCAGCCGGCCTGCTCCTCGTCGGGCTACTCAGCGGGTGCACCAGGGCGCCCGTGCCGACCACGGGTCCGACGGCCACGGTCGCTTCGTCCATACCCGGTTCGGTGAGCCCAACGCCGAGCTCGACGTCCGCCGACCCCACCCCCACGACCCCGGCGCCCACCTCGACCCGGCCCACGACCTCGTCGGCCTCGACCACCCCGGCCGGTACCGGTGCCCCGGGGTGCACGACCGCCGGGCTGACGGTGACGGTCGAGCGGGGCTCCGGGATCGCCGGTCACCAGTACGCAACGCTGGTCTTCACCAACAGCTCCGGCGCCACCTGCTCGTTGACCGGCTTCCCGGGAGTTGCCCTGCTCATGGGCGGTGCGCCGCTGGCGAAACCCGCCACCCGGTCGGGTAAGCCGGTCAAGCGGGTGACGCTGGTGCCCGGCGCCACGGCCATTGCCCTGCTCAGCAACGATTCCACCTGCAACGCCGACAACTCCGATTCCGTCCAGGTCATCGTTCCCAACCAGACCCTGCCCGTCGTGCTACCGCTGAAGTTCCGGGGCTGCACCCTGACCGTCGATCCGGTTTCCGCCCGCTGATCTTCTACCGCTCACCGCAGTCCCGCCGATCCCGTCCGCCGAAGCGTGAGAGCCTGCTGTGGGCTCGCCGGGACCGGTCATGGGTACGCTGCTCGTCGACCGCCGATGCGCCCGCCAGAGGACTCGAGAGCTGATGACCGAACCGCAGGACCCGCCCGCGAGCGATGAACCGCGGCGGGGCAGCGTGCAGAGCCAGGACGGCTCGACCACGCCCGCGCCTCCGTCGCCGGCCGCGGTCCGGCGGCGGCTGCAGGCACAGGACCAGCGGGCGCGCGATCAGGCCGCCGACGCCAAGCGACGCCGCAACAACCGCAACGTGCTGATCGGATCAGGCGTCGCTGTCGGGGTCGTCGGGGTGGCGGCGATCGTCTACTGGTCCTCCACCGCCGGCGGGTCGACGACCGCGCACTGCGTGGATGACAACAACCAGCCGGTGTCGGCGAGTTATTGCGACAACGGCACGCACAGCGGCAGCTTCTTCTTCTTCGGCGGCTCGCAATACCACTACTACTACGGCGGAAACGTCGCCGGCGGTCGCTACACGGGCGGTTCCACCCTCGCGCCGCGAAGCGGCAAGATCTCCACCGACTCCGGCAGGACCATCCAGCGCGGTGGCTTCGGCGGCCGCAGCAGTCACGGGACGAGCTGACCGTGAAACGCCACCATCTGGCGCCGCGGGCGAACTGGCTGGACATCGTCGTCGAACAGGGTCTGATCTACGAGGACACCCTGCTGTACCCGGGCGACGACCGCAGGCCGTACTGGGACGAGTCGGTGTACTACTCGTTCGAGATGGATGAGGTGCTGCTGCTCGAGACCCAGGTGGAACTGCTGCACTCGCTGTGCCTGGACGCGATCGACCACGTGATCGCCACCGAACGCTTCCGCGACTTCGGCATCCCGGAGTTCTGCTGGCAGCCGATCGTCGACTCCTGGAACCGGCACGACCCGCACCTCTACGGCCGTTTCGATCTGCGCTATGACGGCCAGGGCTCGGCCAAACTGCTGGAGTACAACGCCGACACGCCCACCACGCTGCTCGAGGCGAGCGTGATCCAGTGGCAGTGGAAGCAGGCCGTGCTGCCCGATCACGACCAGTGGAACTCGATCCACGAACGGCTGGTGGATCGTTGGAAGGAGCTTGGGGCCGGGGCCGCGGGGAGTCGCAAGCTCGGCGGCGGGGGCCTCGCCTCGTCCACGGTGCACTTCACCTGGACCAACCTCGAAACCACCGGCGAGGACCACCTGACCACCGCCTACCTTCAGGAGACCGCCGCTGAGGCCGGCCTGGACACCATCGGGCTGGCCATCGAGGACCTGGGCTGGGACGGTGACCTCAACACCTTCGTCGATCTGGCCGAGACCCCGATCGACACGCTCTTCAAGTTGTATCCGTGGGAATGGCTGGTCAACGACCCGTTCGGCGCCAACGCGATCCGGTCGCTGCCCCGCACCCGGCTCTCCGGCCGCGACCTGTCCGCCGCCGGGGCAAGTCTGACCCCGATGGGCGACGGCCAGAACTCGATGATGTGGATCGAGCCGCTGTGGAAGATGTTGCTGTCGAACAAGGCGATCCTGGCCGTCCTGTGGCAACTGAATCCGGGGCATCCGTCGCTGCTGCCTGCCTATCTGGACGACCCGGGCCCACTGACCGACTACATTCGCAAGCCCAAACTGGGACGCGAAGGCGCCAACGTCACCATCGTCACACCGGACGGGACGATGAGCACCTCCGGTGACTACGGGGAGGAAGGCTATGTCTATCAGGCCTTTCACCCGCTGCCGGACTTCGAAGGTCAGCATCCGGTGCTCGGTGCCTGGATGGTGGGTGACGAGTCGGTCGGTCTGGGGATCCGCGAGTCGGTGGGCCTCGTCACCGACCAGACCTCGTCGTTCATCCCGCACGTGATCGTGCCCGACTGATGACCGTCACGGCGGCCTGCGCCGTCCCCACCCGTCCGATCGCTGCTGCGCCACCGACCACAGGAGACATGACGTGACCACACTCTCGGCCCACCCGGCCGGCACCCTGGCGCTCGAGGCCGGCTTCGGCCACACCCTCGTGCACAACCTCGGCGCCATCCTCTGCTACGCGCTGGTGGGTGCTGCCCTGATCGCCATCGGCTTCGTGGTCGTGGACCTCACCACCCCGGGCAAGCTCAACGAGCTGGTACGGCTGGGCCTGCCCAACGCCGTCACGATCGCCGCCGCCGGCACGATGGCGATTTCGCTGATCGTGGTCACGTCGATCTTCTCCAGCGGCGGTCGGTTGCTCGACGGCCTGATCACAACGGCTGCCTACGGCCTACTGGGCATCCTCGTCCAGGTGTTCGCGGTCCGCCTGCTGGAGTACGTGCTGCGGATCGACGTGGACAAGGTGCTCCACGACGAGGAGTTCAATCCTGCCTCGGTCGCCGTGGCGGCCGCCCATCTGGCCCTGGGTCTGATCGTCGCCGTCTCGGTGCTCTGACTTGCCGGCAACGCCGGTGGGTGACAGCAGGCTGGACACCGGACAAGTGCCCTCCAAGCGGCAGGGGGGCCTGCTGATCGTCGCGGCGCTGATCCTGACCGGCCTGACGATGCGGGTCGCGGTGACGAGCATCGGCCCGGTGCTCACCGAACTGCGTCACGGCCTTGGCATCTCGACCGGGGCGGCCGGCATCGTCACCTCCCTGCCGGTGCTGTGCTTCGCGGCGATCGGTTCCAACGCGCCACGACTGGCACACCGCTTCGGCTTCCACCGGGTGGTGGTGGTGGCCCTGCTGGCGGCCGCGGTGGGGCTGTTCGCCCGCGCCTTCGCAGGCTCGCTGTGGCTGTTCGTGCTGTTGAGCATCCTCGCCCTGGCCGGCGGCGCCATCGCCAATGTACTGATGCCGTCGTTGGTGAAACAGCACTTTCCGACCCGCATCGGCCCGATGACCGCGGCGTACACGACCGCGCTCGCGATCGGCACGACGGCAGCGGCCGGGCTGACGGTGCCGCTGGCGTCGACCGGTGGCGGCTGGCGATTCGGCATCGGGTGCTGGGCGTTGCTGTCGGTGCTCGCGCTGCTGCCGTGGCTTCCGACCGTACGGGCCGACCGCGCCGATCACCTGACGAGCGCTCGTAGGGTGCCGCTGACGGCGCTGGCGCACAGCCGCACCGCCTGGGCGCTGACGCTGATGTTCGCCTTCCAGTCGATGCAGGCCTACATCTCTTTCGGCTGGTTCGCCGAGTTCTTCCGCCACGAGGGCATGGACGGGACCAGGGCGGGGCTGCTGGTCGCCTTCTATGCAGCGCTGTCGATCCCGGTCTCCATCGTCATCCCGTCCCTTGCGGTTCGAGGTCCCCGGCCGATGGTGCTCGGACTCGGGGCGTGCGGACTGGCGGCGTACCTGGGCCTGCTCATTGCGCCGATCGGCGGCGCCTGGATCTGGATGTGCCTGGCGGGAATCGGCGCGGGGATGTTTCCGCTGACGTTGACCATGTTCGGGCTCAGGTCCCGGCAGATCGCGATCACCTCGGCACTGTCGGCCTTCGTGCAGACCGTGGGATACGTGCTGGCCGGGGCGGGGCCGTTGCTGGTCGGCTACCTGCTCGATGTCACCCACCAGGACTGGGCCTGGGTCTTCGGCCTGCTGCTGGTGGCGCTGGCCCTTTCCGTCGCCGGTGGCTGGTACGCCAGCCGCGACGTCCGGGTCGATGACCAGCTGGCGATGGTGCCGAACGGCACTGGCCGAACGGGACCGCCGATGCCCCGGTCCGGGTAGGGTCACCGGCATCCGCGAAGGGAGCCCAGATGTACTACCCGCTCACCGTGTTGGACTTTCTCGATCGTGCCGAGACCGTGTATCCCGACCGGATCGGGGTGGTCGACGAGCCGGGGCAGCCAGCCGGGTCCTGGGGCGAACTGAGCTACGCGCGGATCGCGGAGCTGGCCCGGGCCCAGGCGGCCGGACTGGACGCGCTGGGGATCGGCGTCGGCGCGCGGGTGGCGATCGTGTCGCACAACGCGGCCAGATTGCTGGTGTCGTTCTTCGGCGTTTCGGCCTGGGGCCGCGTGCTGGTGCCGATCAACTTTCGCCTCGCGGCAGCTGAGATCCGCTACATCGTCGAGCACAGTGGTGCCGAGGTGTTGCTGCTTGATCCCGACCTGAAGCACCTCGCCGACTCGGTGGACTGCGCCCACACGTTCATCCTCGGCGAGGATGACGACAAGATCTTCGGAGCGACCGGGGCACCCGAACCCTGGGCCGGCGACGAGGCCGCGACCGCCACCATCAACTACACCTCCGGCACCACTGCCAGGCCCAAGGGCGTCCAGCTGACGCACCGCAACCTGTGGCTGAATGCAACGACCTTCGCGCTGCACGCCGGTATCTCCGACCGGGACGTCTACCTGCACACGCTGCCGATGTTCCATGCCAACGGCTGGGGCATGCCGTACGGGGTGACCGGTATGGGCGGTCGGCACATCGTGATCCGGCAGATCGACGGTGCCGAGATCCTGCGGCGCATCGCCAGCCACGGCGTCACCGTGCTGTGCGCGGCACCCGCGGTGGTCAATGCCGTGCTCGACGCGGCGGCAAGCTGGGATGGTCCGGTGCCGGGCCGGGACACCGTGCGGGTCATCGTGGCCGGGGCACCGCCACCGACCCGGACCATCCAGCGGGTACGGGCGGATCTGGGCTGGGAGTTCATCCAGATCTACGGCCTGACCGAGACGTCGCCGCTGCTCACGATGAGCCGGATGCGCGACGAATGGCAGGACCTGGAGCCGCTTGAGCAGGCGCGGCTGCTGGGTCGCGCCGGCGCACCCACCATCGGCGTCCGGATCGCGATCGACGGCACCGGCGAGGTGCTGGCCCAGTCCAACCACAATCTCGACGCCTACTGGCAGAACCCCGAGGCGACGGCCGATGCGCAGGAAGGCAACTGGTTCCACACCGGTGACGGTGGGTCTTTCGTTGACGGCTACCTCAGCATCGCCGACCGCAAGAAGGACGTCATCATCACCGGCGGTGAGAACGTGTCGTCGATCGAGGTGGAGGACGCGCTCAACTCTCACCTCGCGGTGCGAGAGGTGGCGGTGATCGGGATCCCCGATGAGAAGTGGGGCGAGCTGGTGACAGCCATCATCGTGACCGACGGATCCGAGGTGACCGAGGCTGAGCTGATCGCCCACTGCCGTACGCTGCTGGCCGGCTACAAGTGCCCCAAGAAGGTGCTGTTCGTGCCGGAGCTGCCCCGCACCGCCACCGGCAAGCTACAGAAGTTCAAGATCCGCCAGCCGTTCTGGGAGGGCCTGGGCAGACAGGTCAACTAGCCTGCGCTGAGCCAGAGCTTCACCGCGAGGGCGACACCGGCCGCTGCGATCACCACCCGCAGCGGCGCCACCGGCACCCGCCGCACCACCCACGGCCCGAGCCGCCCGCCGGCGAAGAGGCCGACCGCCAGTGGCACGGTCGCCCGCCAGTCCACGTGGGCGAAGATCACGAATCCGACGGCGGCGATGGCGTTGGCGAGTCCGAGCAGCACGTTCTTGGCAGCATTCGCCGCCGGCAGGCTCTGTCGGGAGCTGAGCAACAGCATGGCCAGCAGCAGCACCCCGGCGGCGGCGCCGAAGTAGCCACCGTAGATGCCGACCGCGAAGATTCCGGCCGGTAACCAGCGCGGATCGACGGTCGAATCAGCGGACGTGCGGATCGGGCGTGGGATGAGCACGCCGATCGAGGCGAGCACGATCAGCAGCGGCACGATCCGCTCGAAGGCGCCGGACGGTGTGAGCAGCAGCAGCCCACCACCGACGATGCCGCCGAGCACCGCGGCCGGCGCAAGGGTGCGCAGCCGACGGCCCTGACCAACCAGCTCCGGCCTGGACGCCGACACCGAGCCGACGCTGCTGAACACCAGTGCGACGGTGTTGCTGACGTTGGCGGTCACCGGCCCGAGACCGGCCGCCAGCATCGCCGGATAGGTCACCAGCGACGCCAGGCCGGCGATGCTCCCGGCGAGCCCACCACCGATACCGGCGAGCACCAGCAGCGCAAACTCCCCCATCGGCTGCGGACAGGTCTAGCTGATCTTGCCGCCTGGAACGTTCTTGCGGAGCGCGCGGCGCAGCTGGAAGATCCGGACGCTGCCGGGGATCGCGACCAGCAGTACCCCGATGACGGCGGACAGCACGATGGTCAGGGCGAGTGAGAACTGCCCACGCCAGCCGAAGAAATGAATCGAGACCGTGCGGGAGTTCTGAGCGATGAAGATGATCAGCAGGATCAGGAACAGCGCGGTTCCGATCAGGCCCATCCACACACCGCTGACCCGGGTGCGCCGAACGTGACCCTTGTGGTCGAACCCGGGTGCTGCCTGGCTGGGCGCAGGCGTGGCGGGCGGCACGGCCGGCTCGTCACCGGATCCCGGCGAGCGGGCCGGCTCGTTACCGAACCGCGAGTCCGGCCCGGCGTCCGACTGGTCGGTGTCTGAATGACCGGTGCCCGGATGACCGGTGCCCGAATGACCGGCGTCCACGTGACCGGCGCCCAGGGGGTCGCCCACCGGTGGCGCCTGATCGCTGCCGTCGCGGGGGTAGGCGGGCGCGGGCGGGTATCCCGGGCCACCCTCCAGGCGATCGCGATCCATCGGGTTCGACATGACTCTCCTCACTGGGTCACTCCCGGATACCC
>JBBQFE010000047.1:0-11158 GCA_038321605.1 Mycobacteriales bacterium
CAAGGACCAGCGGGCCACCGTGCTCGCCATCTGCAACACCAACGGCGCGCAGATCCCGCGCGAATCCGATGCGGTTCTCTACACCCACGCCGGGCCCGAGATCGGCGTTGCGGCGACCAAGACGTTCACCTCGCAGGTGGCCGCCGGGCTGCTGGTCGGTCTCGCGCTGGCCCAGGCCCGGGGCACGAAGTACGGCGACGAGATCGCCGCCGAGTACGCGGCACTGGCGGCGATGCCCGACCAGATCAGTCGCACGCTGGACGGCATCGAGGACATCCGCACCCTGGCGCGTGAGATCGCCGACGCCAAGGCGATCCTGTTCCTGGGCCGCCACGTCGGCTACCCGGTCGCCATGGAGGGTGCGCTGAAGCTGAAGGAACTGGCCTACATGCACGCCGAGGGCTTTCCGGCCGGCGAGCTCAAACACGGCCCGATCGCTCTGATCGAACCTGGGCTGCCGGTGGTCGTGGTGATGCCGTCGCCGCTGGGCCGGCCGTTGCTGCACCAGAAGATGCTGTCCAACATCTCCGAGATCTCGGCCCGTGGCGCGCGCACCATCGTGATCGCGGCCGAGGGGGACGAACTCGCGGCAAAGCATGCCGCGCACCTGATCGAGGTGCCCGCGGTGCCGACGTTGCTGTCGCCGCTGGTCACCACCATCCCGCTGCAGGTGCTGGCCGCCGAGATCGCGCAGGCGCGCGGCCTGGACGTCGACAAGCCGCGCAACCTGGCCAAGTCCGTGACGGTGGAATAGTCCGCCGATCGCGTCCGCCGGTCTGTTCGATCGCCGGGCGGGTGCCCGGCCGTCGGTTCGTTGCTGCTAGGTCACAGGGCCAATGGGTCGCGCCGGGGGCGCTCGTCCAATAGGTTCGCAGGCGTGACAGTTGCGCCAGACTCCGAAGTCGATGTGCTGATCGTCGGTGCGGGCCCGGTGGGTCTGTTCGGCGCCTACTACGCCGGGGTGCGTGGCCTGTCGACGGCCGTGCTGGACTCGCTGCCCGAGCCGGGTGGCCAGATCACCGCGATGTACCCGGAGAAGGCGATCTTCGACGTGGCAGGCTTCCCGGCCATCCGCGGTCGGGAGCTGGTGGCGAACCTGGTGGCGCAGGCAGCCCCGTTCTCGCCGGGTTACCTGCTGTCCCAGCAGGCGATCGGGCTCGAGCGCGGCGATGGCTTCGTGGTCACCACCACCGACGGCACCCGGGTGCATGCCGGGTCGATCATCATCACCGGCGGCATCGGCACCTTCACGCCGCGTCCGTTGCCGGCCGGCGAGGAGCTGCTCGGCCGCGGCGTCGTGCACTTCGTCCCGAAGCCGCAGGAGTACGAGGGGCTGGACGTGGTCATCGTCGGCGGCGGGGATTCGGCCGTGGACTGGGCGTTGCTGCTGGAACCCATCGCCGCGTCGGTCACCATCGTGCACCGGCGCGCGGCTTTCCGGGCGCACCCGCACTCGGTCGAGGTGATGGCCGCCTCCACCGTCCAGCTGGTCACCGATGCGCAGGTCATGGCGGTGCTGGGCGATCCCGTCACCGGCGTGCAGGTGAGCGTCAACGACGAATCACGGGTGCTGCCCTGCGACCGGGTAGTGGCCGCGCTGGGGTTCATCGCCAACCTCGGGCCACTGCTGGACTGGGGTCTGGACATCGTCCAGCGCCGGCACATCGTCGTCGACACCACCATGGCCACCTCGGTGCCGGGGGTCTACGCCGCCGGTGACATCTGCGAGTACGAGGGCAAGGTTCGCCTGATCGCCACCGGTTTCGGTGAGGTGGCGACCGCGGTCAACAACGCCGTCCGCTACCTGGATCCGCAGGCATCGGTGTTTCCGGGACATCTGTCCGACTACGCGCCGCCGGGAGCGATCGGGTCCCCCGGCACCCCGACGACCGTCAGCCGGTGATAGTCGGCGTCGGCATCGATGTGGTCCCGATCGAGCGGTTCGAATCAGCCTCGGCCCGTACGGTGGCCCTGATCGAGCGCCTGTTCACCCCGGCCGAGCGGATCACCCCGTCGGGATCGCCGCGGACCGCGGAGTCCCTCGCCGCCCGGTTCGCGGCGAAGGAGGCGCTGGCCAAGGCGCTGGGTTCCCCGGGTGGCATGAACTGGCAGGACGCCGAGGTGGTGGTCGACGGACACGGCCGGCCGTCGCTGGTGGTCTCCGGCACGGTCGCTGCCCGGGCAGCCGAACTGGGCGTTCAGCACTGGCACCTGTCGCTGTCCCACGACGGCGGCATCGCCTCCGCCGTCGTGATCGCGGAGGGGTGAGGTAGCCCAGATGCAGAACGCCTACCGATCCGGGCAGGTGCGCGCCGCCGAGGCAGTGGTGCTGCGGCAGGTTCCCGAGGGCGCACTGATGGCCCGCGCGGCCCGGGCCATCAGCGTCGAGGCCACCCGGTTGATCGGCTTCAGCTACGGCGCACGCGTGCTGCTGCTCGTCGGAGCGGGTGCCAACGGCGGCGATGCACTCTTCGCGGGTGCTGAGCTGGCACGCAGGGGAGTGGCGGTGCGGGCGGTGCTGGCCGTGCCCGAGCGGGCACACCAGCCCGGCCTGGCGGCACTGCGGGCGGCCGGCGGTCGCCTGCTGGAGCCGTCGGTGCTCAACAGCGACACCATCACCAGCGACACCGTGACCAGCGACACCATCAACAGCGACCCGAGCGGCAGCGACGTCGCCACCGATCTGATCATCGACGGCCTGTTGGGCATCGGTGCCACCGGCGCGCTGCGTGCGCCGCTGCTGTCCCTGGCGCGGTGGGCCAACCGGTCGCCCGCGCCGGTGCTCGCCGTGGACCTGCCGTCCGGCGTTGACCCCGACACCGGCGCCGTTGCCGGTGAGGCCGTGCGGGCCGATCTCACCGTCTGCATGGGCGCCCTGAAGACCGGCCTGCTGGTCGGAGCCGGTCGGGAGCATGCCGGTCGGGTGCTGGTGATCGACATCGGGATCACCGGCGAGCTCGGCGATGTCGACGTCGCACAGCTCACCGATGCGGATGTGGCCGGGTTGCTGCCGCGTCCGGGGCCGGCCGATGACAAGTACACCCGCGGCGTGGTCGGCGTCGTCGCCGGTTCGGCGGAGTATCCCGGCGCTGCCCAGTTGGCGGTGTCGGCAGCTCGGTTGGGTGGGGTGGGCGCCGTTCGCTACGCCGGGCACGCAGCAGCGGAGGTGACCCATCAGCACCCCGAGGTCCTGGTCACCGACACCGTCTCCGGCGCCGGCCGGGTGCAGGCGTGGGCGGTGGGCCCCGGGCTCAGCGATACCCCGTCGGCTCGGGAGGAACTGCGGCAGGTGCTCGCGGCGGACGTGCCGGTGCTGGTGGATGCCGACGGGCTGAACCTGCTGGACGGGTCGGTAGCTCAGCTCACCGGCCGCGCCGCGCCGACGGTGCTCACGCCGCATGACCGCGAGTTCGAGCGGCTCTTCGGTGAGATCGGCACCGACCGGGTGGCCGCGACCCGGCGCGCGGCCAGGGCTGCCCATGCGGTGGTGTTGCTCAAGGGCTACGCCACTGTCATCGCCGGACCGGACGGCCGCTGTCTGGTCAACCCGACCGGAGTGCCCGCACTTGCCACGGCCGGCAGTGGCGATGTGCTGTCCGGGCTGATCGGCTCGCTGCTGGCCGCCGGTGTCGAGCCACTGCTCGCCGCGGCGCTCGGTGCCTACCTGCACGGTGAATCCGGCTCGCTCGCCGCCCGCAGCGGGCCCGTCGGCGCGGTGGACCTGTTGCGCGCCCTTCCTGGCGTGCTGGCCAGCCACCGGTTCTTGTAGAGCATCTGCGCGCCGACACGCCGACGCGATATGTAGTGATCAGAAATTTCCTTACCCCCATATATGGTGTTGCTCGTAGCTGGTTCGGCCCGTCAGCCAGGCGGATCGAGGCAACAGGGAACCCGGTGTGAATCCGGGACTGCCCCGCAGCGGTAAGTGGGAACGACAGCCGTCTTCCATCGAATGCCTGCACCCGACAGCCGCATCGCCACTCCGGTGGTGATGCCTGGAACGTGCGGTCCGTCGATGGGTACAGCACTGGGCGTGATCTGCCTGGGAAGCGATGGCCAGTAGGTGACCGGCACTCGAAATGCCGGTCGCGCCCGCGAGTCCGAAGACCTGCCAGCGCACCGGGCACCCCTGTGCCCGGTGGTCTGACGCCTCGTGGGACGGCTGACGGCTTCTCGCGGGACGTCGTCGTCCACGCCTGATCCCGTCGGCTCCGTGCACAGGAGTCGGGCCGTCGTGGATCCAGCTCGCGAGGAGAGAGCGTTGACAGTTTCAGCAGAGGTAGCAGCACCCACCGCGCCCCGACGTACCCCGATGCAGGTGCGCAAGCGCAACGGCGACGGCGAGCCCGTCGATGTGAACAAGATCGTGCGGGCGGTCGAGCGTTGGGCGGCCGATCTGGCCGACGTCGACCCGCTACGGGTGGCCACGAAGACCATCAGCGGGCTCTATGACGGGGCGACCACCGCCGAGCTCGACCGGCTCTCGATCCAGACCGCGGCGGAGATGATCACCGAGGAGCCCCAGTATTCGAGGCTGGCGGCGCGGCTGCTGTCCAGCTACATCGACAAGGAGGTCCGCGGGCAGGGCATCGCCTCGTTCAGCCAGTCGATCGGGCTGGGTCATGCCGAGGGCCTGATCGGCGACGAGACCGCGGCCTTCGTCAAGGACAACGCGCGCAAGCTCGACTTCGCCATCGATGATCACGCCGACCTCGGCTTCGAGTACTTCGGCCTGCGCACCGTCTATGACCGCTACCTGCTCCGTCATCCCAAGGATCGCCTGGTCATCGAGACCCCGCAGTTCTTCCTGCTGCGGGTGGCCTGCGGGCTCTCCCGGACACCCGTCGAGGCGATCGACTTCTACCGGTTGATGTCGTCCCTCGCCTACCTGCCCAGCAGCCCGACGCTCTTCAATTCGGGTACCACCCACACCCAGATGTCCTCGTGCTACCTGGTGGATTCGCCGCGCGACGAACTCGATTCGATCTATTCGCGCTACCCGCAGGTCGCGAGACTGTCCAAGTTCGCCGGGGGAATCGGCATCTCGTTCTCGCGGGTCCGGTCACGCGGGGCCCTGATCCGTGGCACCAACGGCCAGTCCAACGGCATCGTGCCCTTCCTGCGCACCCTCGATTCCTCGGTGGCCGCGGTGAACCAGGGTGGCCGACGCAAGGGCGCGGCCTGCGTGTACCTCGAGCCCTGGCATCCCGATATCGAGGAGTTCCTGGAACTGCGTGACAACACCGGCGAGGATGCCCGCCGGGCCCACAACCTCAACCTGGCCAACTGGATCCCGGACGAGTTCATGCGGCGGGTCGAGGCCGACGAGCTGTGGTCCCTGATCGACCCCGACGCCGTCCCGGGTCTGCCGGACCTGTGGGGCGACGCCTTCGACCGCGCCTACCGGGCGGCGGAGCAGTCCGGTCAGTACGTCCGGCAGCTCAGCGCACGCGACCTGTACGGCAAGATGATGCGCACCCTCGCCCAGACCGGCAACGGCTGGATGACCTTCAAGGACGCCTCGAACCGGCTGTCCAACCAGACGGCGCAACCGCACAACGTGGTGCACCTGTCGAATCTGTGCACCGAGATCGTCGAGGTCAGCAGCGATACCGAGACGGCGGTGTGCAATCTGGGGTCGATCAACCTCGCCCGGCATCTGGTCGCCGACGGGATCGACTGGCCGAAGCTGCGCCAGACCGTCCGCACCGCGCTGCCGCTGCTCGACCGGGTCATCGACATCAACTACTACCCCAGCGAGCAGGCCGCCGCCTCCAACCCCAGATGGCGTCCGGTCGGCCTCGGCGTGATGGGCCTGCAGGACGTCTTCTTCGCACTCCGGTTGCCGTTCGACTCACCCGCCGCGCAGCAGCTCTCGACCAGGATCTCGGAAGAGATCTACCTGACGGCGCTGGAGGTTTCCGCCGATCTCGCCGAGCAGTTCGGCGCGCATCCCGCGTTCGCCGAGACCCGGGCCGCGGCCGGCCAGCTGCAGCCGGACCTGTGGGGCACCACGGTCAGCCAGCACGACAGGTGGGCGGCCCTGCGCGAACGGGTCGCAATCACCGGCCTGCGGAACTCCCTGCTCATCGCCATCGCGCCCACCGCCACGATCGCCTCGATCGCCGGTTGCTACGAATGCATCGAGCCGCAGGTGTCCAACCTGTTCAAGCGGGAGACCCTCAGCGGCGAATTCCTGCAGATCAACGCCGCCCTGGTGCAGGAGCTGAAGTCGTACGCGCTGTGGACGCCGGAGATCCGCGATGCGATCAAACGTGCCGAGGGATCGGTGCAGGCCATCACGGCGCTGCCGGAGCAGGTGCGGTTGCTGTTCCGCACCGCGTGGGAGATTCCCCAGCGGGCGCTGATCGATCTGGCCGCCGCGCGGGCACCGTACATCGACCAGAGTCAGTCGCTGAACCTCTTCATGGCCGCGCCGTCCATCGGCAAGCTCTCGTCGATGTACCTCTACGCCTGGAAGTCGGGGGTCAAGACCACCTACTACCTGCGTTCCCGGCCGGCCACTCGGATCCAGCAGGCCACGGTCACCGCGGACCCGCTCGCGTCCTCGGCTGCTTCGGCGTCGTCTGCTGCTTCGGTGCCGTCGGCTGTTTCGGTGTCGTCTGCCACTTCCGGCTCGGCGGTTGCTGCCGGGTCGACGGCCGCGGTCGCCTGCTCGCTGGAGAACCCCGAGACCTGCGAGGCCTGCCAGTGACCACCGTGCACGAGAGCCCCCGATCCACGGCGATGTTGCTCGACCCGGGGATGGACCTGACCCTGCGTCCGATGCGGTATCCGCAGTTCTACGACCGGTTCCGGGATGCCATCAAGAACACCTGGACGGTGGAGGAGGTGGACCTTCACTCCGATCTCAAGGACCTGTCCCGGCTCTCGGCGGCCGAACAGCACCTGCTCAGCAGGCTGGTCGCGTTCTTCGCGACCGGGGACACCATCGTGAGCAACAACCTGGTCCTGAACCTCTACCAGCACGTGAACTCTCCCGATGGCAGGTTGTACCTGTCCCGGCAGCTGTTCGAAGAGGCCGTGCACGTGCAGTTCTACCTGACGTTGCTCGATACCTACGTGCCCGATGAGCAGGAGCGGTTCGAGGCCTTCGCCGCGGTGGAGAACATCCCGTCGATCCGGCGTAAGGCCGAGTTCTGCTACCGGTGGATCGATTCGATCAATCAGTTGCAGGAGCTGCGCAGCGCGTCTGATCGGCGGGCCTTTCTGCTGAACGTCATCTGCTTCGCCGCCTGCATCGAGGGATTGTTCTTCTACGGCGCCTTCGCCTACGTCTACTTCCTGCGCTCCCGCGGACTGCTCAACGGTCTCGCCTCGGGCACGAACTGGGTGTTCCGCGACGAGTCGATGCACATGGCGTTCGCCTTCGACGTGGTGGAGACGGTGCGGGCCGAGGAACCGGAACTCTTCGACGAGCAGCTGGCCGACCAGGTCCGCGCGATGCTGACCGAGGCGGTGGAGTGCGAGGTCGCGTTCGCCGAGGACCTGCTCGATCAGGGTGTGTCGGGGATGTCGCTGGCTGACATGCGTCTCTACCTGCAGCACGTTGCCGACCGGCGGCTGTCCCAATTGGGCCTCGAGCCGTTGTACGGATCCCCGAATCCCTTCGCGTTCATGGAACTTCAGGACGTCCAGGAGTTGTCGAACTTCTTCGAGCGCAAGGTGTCCTCGTACCAGGTCGGCATCACCGGGACGGTGGGCTTCGACGACGAGTTCTGACCCCCGTTCTTGCATAGTGCGGCCCGAAATCGCACGACACGCCGGGAGATTGGTGATTTCGGGCCGCACAATGCGGTGGATAAAGGACGTGGCTGGGTGTCGCCATTAGGCTGGAGGTCGAACCTGCACCCCTCAGAGGAGATCCCCAGCGCATGCTTTCCGTGACCGCCTACGCCACCCCCGCAGCCAAAGCCCCGTTCGAGAAGACGACGATCCAGCGCCGCGAGCTCGGACCCCGCGATGTCCTGATCAAGGTGGCCTTCGCCGGCATCTGCCATTCCGACATCCACACCGCCCGCGAAGAGTGGGGCGAGGCCATCTTCCCGCTGGTGCCCGGCCATGAGATCGCCGGCACGGTGGCAGAGATCGGTTCCGAGGTCGACAAGTACACCGTCGGCGACCGAGTCGGCGTCGGCTGCATGGTCGACTCCTGCCGCGAGTGCGAGAACTGCCTCGCCGGCGAGGAGCAGTACTGCCTGAAGGGCAACGTCGGCACCTACAACGCCATCGGCAGGGACGGGCGTCCCACCGAGGGCGGCTACAGCACTCACATCGTGGTCGACCAGGACTTCGTGCTCGGCATTCCCGAAGGCATCTCGCTGGAACAGGCAGCGCCCCTGCTGTGCGCCGGCATCACGCTGTACTCCCCGCTCAAGCACTGGGGAGCCGGACCGGGCAAGAAGGTCGCCATCGTCGGACTCGGCGGCCTGGGCCACATGGGCGTCAAGATCGCCCACGCCCTCGGCGCCGAGGTGACCGTGCTCTCGCAGACCCTGTCCAAGCAGGCGGACGGTCTGTCGCTGGGCGCCGACCACTTCTACGCCACCAGCGACGACCAGACCTTCGAGCAGCTCGCGGGCTCCTTCGACCTGATCGTCAACACGGTGTCCGCCACCCTGCCCATGGACAAGTACCTGTCGCTGCTGCGCCTGGACGGCACCATGGTCAACGTCGGAGCGCCGGCCGAACCGCTGTCCGTTCCGGCCTTCGCGTTGATCCCGATGCGTCGCAGCTGGGCCGGCTCGATGATCGGTGGAATCCGCCAGACCCAGGAGATGCTGGACTTCTGCGCCGAGCACAACCTCGGGGCCGAGATCGAGATCGTCTCGGGCGAGCAGATCGACGAGGCCTACGATCGCGTGGTGGCCAGCGACGTGCGCTACCGCTTCGTGATCGACACCGCCACGTTCTAGGCGATTGCCGTACCCGCTTCTCCCGAACCACCTCTACCCAACCAACGGAGTTTCGCCATGCCCGCAGAGTCACGAGATCTGACCGACACCGTCATCGCCATCACCGGAGCCAGCTCCGGGATCGGCGGCGCCAGCGCCCGCCTGCTGTTGGAGGCGGGCGCCAAGGTCGCGGTGCAGGCCCGCCGGCGTGAGCGCCTTGATGCGTTGGCCACCGAATTCGGAGCCGACCGGGTGCTCGTCGTCACCGGCGATGTGCAGGATCCCGCCAGCGCCACCGAGCTGGTCGGGCAGGCCGTCGCACACTTCGGACGGCTCGACAGCATCGTCGTCAATGCTGGCATCGGCATGTACGGCGGCATCCTGGATGCCAGCGACGACGACCTGCAGCTGATGATGCGCACCAACTTCGAGGGCACCGTGTGGGCGGTACGCGCAGCGGTCGCACAGTTCCGCGAGGCGGCCGGAGCGGGTGGTGACATCGTGATCGTCAGCTCGGTGGCCGGGCTGCGCGGCGGCGCCGACGAAGCGGTGTACGCAGCGACCAAGTTCGCACAGGTCGGCCTGTCCGGTGCGCTGGACCGAGAGGTTCGCGAAGAGGGCATCCGGGTGACCGCGATCTGCCCGGCCGGTGTGCACACCGAGTTCGCGATCGGTGCAGGCCGTACCGAGGGCGACCCGTCGCTGGATGACTACCTGCGTCCCGAGGACGTTGCGCACGCCATCACCGTCGTGCTGCAGCAGCCGCGCCGGGTCCGGACCACCCAGTGGCAGCTGTGGAGCATGGGTCAGGGCAGCTGAGCCTCAACCCGCCGTCCGGGTGGGTGATCGCCCACCCGGCGCGGGTGACCAGCCGCGCGGACGACGTTTGAGAGACTGGGCGGCATGCTGCGCTCGGAAGCCGTCGTCGACCTGAGCGCCATCCGCGCCAATGTCGAGACCCTGCGCGCCACCACGTCCGCGGAGCTGATGGCCGTGGTCAAGGCCGACGGCTACGGCCACGGCCTGGTCCCGGCGGCGACTGCGGCCCTTGCGGGTGGCGCGAGCTGGCTCGGCGTCGCATTGCTGGAAGAGGCCCTGCTGGTCCGCTCGGCGGGCATCACGGCGCCGGTGCTCGCCTGGCTGTGGACCACCCACGAGGCGGACGCGCTGCGGCTGGCGCTGGCTGCCGACATCGACATCTCGGTATCCAGCTCGGCGGCGCTGGAACTCGTGGTGGCGACCGCCGCCGAGCTGGGCATTTCCGCCCGGGTACACCTGAAGCTCGACACCGGGCTGTCGCGCAACGGCAGCACCCCCGAGCAGTGGCCGGCTCTGGTCGGTGCCGTGGCGCGTGCGCAGCGGTCCGGCACCGTGACCGTGGTCGGAATCTGGAGCCACCTGGTGTCCGGAGAGATCCCCGGTGATCCGATGACCGCCCGCCAGATCGAGGTGTTCGAGGCCGGGGTGGCCACGGCGGCGGGTCTGGGAGTGGTCCCACAGCTGCGTCATCTCGCGAACTCCGGCGCGATTCTCACCGAGCCCGCCGCACATTTCGACCTGGTGCGGGCGGGCGTCGCGATCTACGGGTTGCCGCCGATGACCGGGCTGGGCGACTTCGGTCTGCGGCCGGCGATGACCCTGCGCAGCCACCTCGCCAACGTCAAGCGCGTGCCGGCGGGCACCGGAGTCGGCTACAACCACCGCTACGTCACCGAGCGGGCGAGCACGCTGGCGCTGGTGCCGCTCGGTTACGCCGACGGCATCGCCCGCAGCGCAGGCAATACCGCCCCGGTGCAGATCGGCGGTCGGCGTTACCGCATCAGCGGCCGGGTGGCGATGGACCAGTTCGTCGTCGACGTCGCCGATGCGCAGGTGCTGGAGGGCGATCAGGTCGTGCTGTTCGGGCCCGGCGACGACGGCGAACCGACCGCCCAGGACTGGGCCGACGCGCTCGACACCATCCACTACGAGATCGTGACCAGGATCAGCGCCCGGGTACCGCGTCGCTACCTGCCGCTGACCACGACCCGAAGACCTGACGTGACGCAGCAACCTGAAGTGACACAGCACCCTGAAGTGACTAAGCAACCTGAAGTGACGCAGCACCCTGGAGGGACACCGTGAAGCTGAAGGTCGGTGCCGTGATCGGCGGCGCGGTCGGTCTGGCGGGCGCAGTCGCGGCAGCCGGCGTCGTCCACGAGCGTCGTGAGGTCGGCCGCGAGCGGGCCCGGATCGATCCGCAC
>JBBQFE010000048.1:0-11054 GCA_038321605.1 Mycobacteriales bacterium
GCAGCCCAGTACAGGCGCAGGTTCTCCCGTCCGGACAGATGTGGCAACAGACCCGGTCCCTCGACGAAGGCACCCAGCGACGACAGCACCGCCGCACCCGGCAGCACCTCTTCACCGAACACCCGGACCGAGCCTCGGGTCGGCATGATCAGGCCCATCAGCACCCGCAGCGTGGTGGTCTTGCCGGCACCGTTGGGACCGAGCAGGCCCAGCACCTGGCCGCGTTCGACCCGGAAGGTGACGCCGTCGACCGCACGGTAGCCATCGGCGTATTCCTTGACCAGGTCGGTGACCGCCACCGGCACATCCGCGAGCTCGGGATCGCGATGAGAGACCGCCCGCGACCGCGACGGCAGTCGGTCGCGGAACCGCCAGCCCAAGTAACCAGCACACAGCAGCAGGACGATCCCGGCCGTCACCGGCCACCAGATCACGTTGCCGCTGCGGATCACCGTGGTCACTGCGGTAGGGACCGACACCGTCGAGTCCGCGGCCAGCGACACCCGGTAGGTCCGCGGATCGGCCGGCATGGCGTACCCGAGGTCGGTGGTGGACACCACCACCGCCAACCGGTGACCGGTCGGGATCTCCGCGACGATCCAGGGCAGTTGCACGCTGACCGTGCCGGCTCCCGCCGAGGCCGGCAGGTACACCGGTGCCACCAGTGACGCGGGCAGGCTGACGCTCGCGTCCGGTGCGATGTCGCGCAGGCTGACGAACAGCGTGCTCGGTTTGCCGGCCGGTCCGGAAACGTCGAGCGACACCCGCGAGGACCCGGTGATGGTCAGGGCCTGGTCGACCGGCGCCGTGACGAAGGACGCGGTCTGGGTGGGCAGACTGGACAACGCCGAGACGCCTGCGACGCCGACCGAGGCAGCGGCACCCAACGCTTGGCCCAGCGCGGGCAGCGAGGTGACAGCCGCCGGGTTGCCGCCCGCCGGGGCGCTGATGTTCTGGGCTGGACCTGTCAGCGCCAGCGTGCGCGTGGGCTGTGCCGGATGTTCCGCGACACCGGGATAGCCGTCGGACGCCGACAATGTCTCGTCCACCGTCCGCCCGTTCGTGGCCGAGATCGACGAACCCCTTTTGGTGAGCAGGAAACCTCCGTCGGCGGGGATGGTGCCCTGACCGCGCAGCCGCTGATCGAAGAACTGCTGCTGCCAGGTGTTCACCTGGTCACTGTCGCTGACGGCATCATGGCCACCCCCACGCCAGCGCAACTGGACCGGCGCACCGGCGGCGGCGATCTGCCGGGCGTTGGCATCGGCCTCACTCAGCGGGAACAGCGAATCCTGCTCGCCCTGGGTGAGCAGCGTCGGTGCGCGCATGCCGGCCAGGACGCTGGAAGGGCTGGAGGCCGCCAGCAGCGCGGTGAAATCAGTGGGTTGGGGGTCGGGTTGCTGCCCGATCTGCTGGTAGAAGGCGCACACGTCGGCGGCGAAGCGGCCACAGGCCGAACCGGTGATCGCGGGCGAGGCACTGGTGCCGGCCGCGTCGGGGCGCACCGACACCGAGAACAGGTAGCCCGCCCAGAGCTTCTTGAACACACCGTCGGCACCGGTGCCGGGTGCGGCTGTCGGGCGGAGCGAAGCGGGCTGGACCGAGTTGGGGAACAGCGCATGGGACAGGTTGTTCCAGGTGATGTCGGCTGCGACCGCGGACACCCGGTGATCGGTTGCGCCCAGCATCAGCGCAAGCGCTCCGCCATAAGAGGATCCGGCCACCCCGAGCACCGGTGCGCCACCGCGACGGAGCACCTCGGGTCGCTGTTGCAGATAGTCCAGCAGCCGGGAGCCGTCGGCCACCTCGTACTTCTGGGAGTCGAGGTGGATCAGTCCGCCGGAGTTACCGAAACCCCGCGCGGTGTAGATCAGCACGACGTAACCGTGCTGGGCCAGGGCTCTGGCCTGCGCCGCCATGCCCACCTTGGTGCCGCCGAGGCCGTGCGCCAGCAGGATGGCCGGGGCAGGTGTGCTCGCGGGCAGAAAGAGGGTGGTGTCCAGACGTACCGGGGCACCGTCCGGCTCGGGCGTCCCGGCGACGAACTGGTCTGACTCGGTGACGGTGGCCGGCTGGGACAGTGCGGTTGCTGCCGAGGCGGCGGCGATCGCGATGACCAGCACCGCTGCCACCAGCCACCATCGACGGCTGTGCCCCCGCAGGCTCAGCCAAGCGGGCCTGCGCAGCACTGTCACTCTGCGAGCGTACGGATCTTCTCTGCCAGCGCCGCGTCCTTGCTGAGAGCCGTCTCAGCCAGTCCGGCCTGAAACACCTCGATCCGGTCGCGCAGCGGCTCGTCGGCAATGGCGAGGATGCGGACGGCCAGCAGTCCTGCGTTGCGAGCGCCGCCGATGGACACCGTCGCCACCGGAACCCCGGACGGCATCTGGACGATCGACAGCAGCGAGTCCATCCCGTCCAGGTACTTCAGCGGCACCGGGACGCCGATCACCGGCAACGGCGTGAGCGAGGCCACCATCCCCGGCAGGTGGGCGGCACCCCCAGCGCCGGCGATGATCACCTTCAGCCCCCGACCGGCGGCCTGGCGGGCATAGGCAACCATGCCCTCGGGGGTGCGGTGTGCCGAGACGACCCGCACCTCACAGGGCACCCCGAACTCCCGCAGGGCCTGCAGCGCGTCGCTCATCACCGAGAAGTCCGAGTCGCTGCCCATGATCACGCCGACCACCGGCGTCTCCGAAGGGCTTTCCTGCTCAGCCATGTGCGTCCTCTTCCGCTCGGGTGCCCAGCGACAGGTAGTCGGCGGCGGCCCGGGCACGACCCCGGACCACGTCGAGGTCATCGCCCAGGGCAGTCACGTGACCGACCTTGCGCCCAGGACGAAACCCCTTGCCGTAAAGATGAATCTTGACGTCCGGCCAGCGGGCCATCAGGTGGTGAACCCGTTCGTCGAGCGCAGGCTCGGTGTCGTCCGGGCCGCCGAGGACGTTGGCCATCACCACCACCGGGGCGGTCTGGGTGGTGGCGCCCATCGGATAGTCCAGCACCGCCCGCAGGTGCTGTTCGAACTGCGAGGTGAGCGAACCCTCGATCGTCCAGTGCCCGGAGTTGTGCGGCCGCATCGCCAGCTCGTTCACCAGCAGCGTGCCCTGCCTGGTCACGAACAACTCGACCGCGAGCACGCCGACGACGTCCAGCTCGGCTGCGATCCGCAGTGCCAGGTCGCGCGCGGCATCGGCCAGCGACTCACTCAACCGTGGTGCCGGGGCGATCACCTCGGTGCAGATCCCGTCCTGCTGCACCGTCTCGACCACCGGCCACGACGCGCCCTGGCCGAACGGTGATCGAGCGACCACAGCGGCAATCTCGAAGTCGATGTCCGCCTTGGCCTCGGCCAGCAGCGTGGTACCCGAGAGGAGCAGGGCGGCCGCCTCGGCCTCGGACTGCACCATCCAGACCCCCTTGCCGTCGTAACCGCCGCTGATCGCCTTCAGCACCAGCGGCCAGCCGACCTCGGCCCCGAACTCCGCGAGCGCCGCGGCGGGATCCGCGCTGACCGAGAGATCGAGCCACTTCGGGGCCGGCGCGCCGAACTCGGTGAGCCTGCGCCGCATCGCCGCCTTGTCCTGGGCGAACCGCAAAGCGTCCGCACCCGGCAGCACGGTGACCCCCGCGGCAGCCAACGCCCGGATGTGCTCACCGGGAACGTGTTCGTGATCGAAGGTGATCACGTCACATCCGGTCGCGAAACTCTGCAAGTCGGCCAACGATCGGTAGTCGCCCACCGTCACGTCCGCGGCCACCAGGGCGGCACCGTCGTCGGGCGAGTCGGCAAGCATCCGGATCGACTGACCGAGCGCAATCGCCGCCTGGTGAGTCATTCGGGCCAGCTGACCCGCTCCGACCATGCCCACAACCGGCAGCCCGGTGCGCTTGTCCACAGTCGGTGAATCTAGCGGGCGCACCGGAACGTCGAGCCGTTGGGCAGGTCGATTGTTGAAGTACCTTGACGTTCATGGGCCCGTCCACACCTCGATTGACGATGACCGCTGACCCGCGTGCCGCGGCCGCCGTCGTGCTGGTGCTGCATGGCGGACGCGACATCAGTCAGCAGTCGACCAGCCCGACCCAGCTCGCGGTGCTTCGGATGATCCCGATCGCGCGCAGGATCGCCAGACTGGGCGATCGCCGGCTTGCCGTGGCGCGGCTGCGTTACCGGGTCCGCGGCTGGAACGGTGCACTGGAATCGCCCGTGCACGACGCCGAGTGGGCACTGGACCAGCTCGCGGAGCGGTACCCCGGGTTACCGATCGGGCTGGTGGGCCATTCGATGGGTGGCCGGACCGCGTTGCGGGCGGGCGGGCACCCCGATGTCCGGGCAGTGGTCGGCCTCGCGCCGTGGCTGCCGCGCGGCGAACCGATCGCCCAGCTGGCCGGGCGGTCGGTGCTGCTGGTGCACGGAACCGCCGACCGGATGACGTCGCCCGGAGGCAGCGCCGCAGTCGCCGCCCAGCTACAGCACTCCGGGGTACCCGCCAGCTTCGTCGAGGTACCTGGCGAACGGCACGGAATGCTCCGGCGGCCCGGCCTGTGGCACGACCTTGCGGGCGGCTTTCTGATGAGTACCCTGCTCGACCAATCCGTGAACACCCGGGTACCGAATCTCCTACAGCGGGTCATCGACGGCGATGCCCGCATCACCGCCTGACCAACCCGCACCCGCCTGACCACCCACCAGCACAGCCTGACGACCCAGCACAGCCTCATCAACCACCAGAGCCAGACGGTTCACGCCTCAGCATGCAGGCAGCCGCACCATGGACAAGGAGACCGCACAGATGACTCGACGCCACATCGCGGTTGTCGGCAGCGGCGTCGCCGGCCTCACCGCGGCCTACATCCTGCAGCGCGAGAACGACATCACCCTGTACGAGGCGGATTCCCGCCTTGGCGGGCATGCCCACACCCACGAGCTCACCGACCGGGCCGGCGAAACGGTCAACGTCGACACCGGTTTCATCGTGCACAACGCGCGGACGTACCCGTACCTGCTGCGACTGTTCGCCGAACTCGACGTCCCGACCCAGGAGTCGGAGATGAGCATGTCCATCCGCTGCGGCGGGTGCGGACTGGAGTACGCAGGCGCTCGCGGCATCGGTGGCCTCTTTCCGACTGCCGGCAACCTGGCCCGCCCGCGCTACCTCTACCTGCTGACCGAGGTCACCCGGTTCCACCGGCGGGCCCGCGCGGTGCTCGCAGCCGATCCGGCCGCCGACGCTGCCGGCTCCGAGACGATGCGGGCTTTCCTGCAACGCGGCAAGTTCAGCAGCTACTTCACCTCGCACTTCATCACCCCGATGATCTCGGCGGTCTGGTCCTGCTCGCCCAGCCTCGCGCTGGAGTACCCGGCCCGCTACCTCTTCGAGTTCCTCGACAACCACGGCATGCTCTCCGTCGGTGGCTCACCCCAGTGGCGGACCGTGGTGGGCGGCTCGGGCCGCTACGTCGAGAAGGCCGCCAAACAGCTCTCGGCAGTGCACACCTCGACGCCGGTGCGGAGCGTGCATCGGCAGGGCACCGGTGCCCTCATCCGCGACGACTCCGACCAGAGCGCCGAGTTCGACGCAGTGGTGATCGCGACCCACCCGGCCCAGGCACTGAGCATCCTCGCCGAACCGACCGCCGCAGAGACCGCCTCGCTGGGTGCGATGGGGTACTCCACGAACCCCACTGTGTTGCATTCGGACACCTCGGTGCTGCCACGCGCGGAGCGTGCCCGGTCCTCGTGGAACTACTACCTGCCCGACTGCCACTCCGATGCCACCAACGTTCATGTCACCTACGACATGAACCGGCTGCAGCGCCTTTCCACCGACACCCCGTATCTGGTAACTCTCAATGACGACGGGGCGATCGCGGAGGGTTCGGTGGTGCAGCGGATGGTGTACGAACACCCCATCTTCACGCCCGAGTCCGTCGCCGCCCAGTCCGGCCTCGCGGCCCTCAACGACGGCGTGCTGGCCTTCGCCGGCGCCTACCACGGCTGGGGATTCCACGAGGACGGCTGCCGCTCCGGCGTCGAGGCCGCCCGGAGCCTCGGGGTGCTCTGGTGACCGCCGCCGCCGACATCACCGAGACGTCGACGACCGGTCTGGTGGTGGTTCCGGCGCTCTACGACGTGTCGATCTCACATCGCCGCAGAGATCCGATCGACTACGGCTTCACCCAGCGCAGTTCGATGTGGCTGGTGGACCTCGACGAGCTACCGGCGCTGCCACGCCGCCTGGCCGCACTGGCCTGCTTCAGCAGCCGCGATCACCTCGGTTCGGCGGGCAAGTCGTTGCGGGCGAACCTCGACCAGTTCCTCGCCGAACACAATGTCACTCGGCCGGACCGGATCCTGATGCTGGCCAATCCGCGAGTACTGGGTTACGTGTTCAACCCGCTCTCGGTGTTCTACTGCCTCGACGCCGCCGGCACCGTGACCCACGTGGTCGCCGAGGTCCGCAACACCTACGGTGGCCGCCACAGCTACCTGATGCAGCCTGACCCGCTCGGCCGCGCAGCAACCGACAAACTCTTCTACGTCTCGCCGTTCTACCCGGTCGACGGCGACTACACCATGCGGCTGCCGCTGCCCGGTGACGCCTTGCTGGTCAATGTGACACTGCACCGGGACGGTGAGCGACCGTTCGCCGCGGTGATGACCGGCCACCGCCGGACGGGTCGACGACCGGCGTCCCTGTGGTCGGCGCTGCGTACCCCGCTCGCCACCCGAGCTGTCATGTTCGGCATCAAACGTCACGGAATTCGCTTGTACACAAAGGGCTTGCGCCCTTATGCACGACCGGCTGAAGACACAGCCCGCCCCTCCCGATCCGATGGGGAACACTCCCCTCGCGAGAAGAGCCAGTAACCATGACCGCAACCTTCGCACCGCCCGAATCCTCCATCGATGCGGCGATCTGGCCCGATGTGGTCACGGTTCCGCACAACCGGCTGCGGGCCTCCGTGGCCAAGCGTCTGACCAAGCGTGCCGTGTCGTCGCTGCCCATCCGGGTCACCACCGCCGACGGTGAGCGATTCGGGGCAGGTACCGCGACCGACCCGAATCTGCACCTGGTACGACCCGACTCCTTCTACGAGCGTCTGGGGTCCTCCGGCCTGATCGGTTTCGGCGAGGCCTTCATGGCCGGCGACTGGGTCAGCGACGACCTGGCCGGGGTGCTGACCGTGATGGCCAGTCGGATGGCGGACCTGATTCCGCCGAAGCTGCAACGACTTCGGTCAGCCGCCGTACACATCCGCCCCTCGTCGCAGGACAACACCGTCGAGGGCGCCCGGGAGAACATCCACCGCCACTACGACCTGTCCAACGAGCTGTTCGAGCTCTTTCTGGACTCGTCGCTGACGTACTCCTCCGCGCTGTTCGAGTCCGACCCCGACCACGCCGACGAGTCACTGACCGACGCGCAGCACCGCAAGATCGATCGGCTGCTCGACATCGCCGGCGTCACCGAGGGCACCAGCCTGCTGGAGATCGGCACCGGCTGGGGTGAGCTGGCCATCCGCGCAGCAGGTCGTGGGGCGCGGGTGACCTCGGTGACCATCTCGACCGAGCAGGCCGAGCTGGCCACCAAGCGGGTGTTCGAGGCAGGCCTGTCCGACCTGGTCGACATCCAGCTGCAGGACTACCGCGAGGTCAGCGGTCAGTTCGACGCCATCGTCAGCGTCGAGATGATCGAGGCGGTCGGAGCCAACCACTGGGACGAGTACTTCGAGACCATCGCCCGGTTGCTCCGGCCGGGCGGGCGGGTCGGCCTGCAGGCGATCACCATGCCGCACGACCGCATGATCGCCACGCTGCACACGTACACCTGGATCGTGAAGTACATCTTTCCCGGTGGCGCGATTCCGTCGGTCCGGGCGGTGCGTGAGCACGTCGACGCGGCCGGTCTGCGGATGAGCTCAGAGTTGGCGTTCGGCCTGCACTACGCAGAGACCCTCCGCCGGTGGCGTGAGACCTTCGAAGCCGACGCGAGCGGAGTGGCGGCGCTGGGCTTCGACCAGGTGTTCCGTCGCATGTGGTCGCTGTACCTCGCCTATTCCGAAGCGGGTTTCGCCTCCCGCTACCTCGATGTCATCCAATTCGGATTCACGAAGCCGGTGTCTGCATGAACGTCTCAGAGAAGCTCTCCGCGCTGCTCACACCCCTGGTCGGCGCAGAACTACCGGTGCGCATTCGCGCCTGGGACGGCAGCGAGACCGGACCGGTAGATGCTCCGGTGCTGCAGATCAATTCGCGCAAGGCGTTACGCCGGTTGCTGTGGGAGCCCAACGAGTTGGGAATCGCGCAGGCCTACATCACCGGTGAGGTGGACGTGCCGGGCGGCGCGCGGGAACTGGCGGACGGTCTTCGTGGCGTCTGGCGCCACGCCCGCTCGACCGGCACCGGCCAGCTCGAGCTGTCGCTTTCGCAGAAGGTCCGCGCGGCGGTACTGGCCGCCCGGCTGGGGGCCATCGGCCGCCGTCCGGCCGTCCCCGCCTCGCAGGCCCGGATCGACGGGGCGCTGCATTCGCGGGCCCGCGACCGGGCGGCGATCGCGCACCACTACGACCTCTCCAACGAGTTCTACTCACTGATCCTCGACGAGTCGATGGCCTACTCCTCGGGCTATTACCAGGATGCCGATACCACTCTGGTCCAGGCACAGAAGGCGAAACTCGATCTGATCTGTCGCAAGCTCGGGCTCGAACCCGGTATGCGACTGCTGGACGTGGGCTGCGGTTGGGGCTCGCTGAGCCTGCACGCCGCAGAGCACTACGGGGTGCAGGTGCTCGGCGTGACCATCTCGGCCCAGCAGCACGAGTTCATCACCAAGCGGATCGCCGAGCGCAACCTGAGCGATCGGGTCGAGGTGCGGGTGCAGGACTACCGGGCCGTGCGCGAGAACGCCTTCGACGCGGTGAGCTCGATCGAGATGGGCGAGCACGTCGGCGAACACAACTACCCCGTCTACGTCGAGACCCTGTACTCGCACCTCAAGCCCACCGGTCGGCTGCTGCTGCAGCAGATGTCGCGGCGCTCGGATGCCGCACCCGGCGGCGGCGCGTTCATCGAGAACTACATCGCACCCGACATGCACATGCGACCGATGCACGAGACCCTCGGATTCCTCGAGCGGGCCGGCTTCGAGATCCGCGAGGTCCAGGCGTTGCGCGAGCACTACGTGCGGACCGTCGACGACTGGCTCGACACGTTCGAGAGCCACTATCCTGAGGCGGTGGCAATGGTCGGTGAAGAGGTGGCGCGAGTGTGGCGGCTGTACCTCGTCGGTGGTGGACTCAGTTTCGAAGAGGGGCGGATGGGCGTGGATCAGTTCCTGGCCGTCAAGCCCTCCGGACTCGGTGAGTCGGCCATGCCGGCCACGCCGGTCTGGGCGAAGTGACGACCGGCTTCGCCAGGCACGCGTTCGTCGACAGCCTTCCCTGGTCGGCGGTGGCGATCATCGCGGTGTTGCTCGTCACCTACCTGGCGAGCCGGATTGCCCATAAGCACAGCGTCATCGACACCGCCTGGGGGCTGCTCTTCTGCGCAGCCGCGCTGGCCGCCTTCATCGGCTCGTCCGATCGGGGTGACACCGGCCGTCGCTGGTTGCTGCTGGTGCTGGTGCTGGTGTGGGGGCTCCGGCTTGCCGTGCACATCGGCCGCCGGTCGATCGGTAAGGGCGAAGATCCCCGGTACGAAGAGATGCTCGCCGACCGTGGACAGCTGCAGACCATCGCGCTCGTCTACGGCCTGCAGGGCGTGCTGGCCTTCCTGATCTCCGCGCCCGTGCTGGTCGGCATGTTCGAGCTCGCGCCGCTGACGCCGCTGGCCTACCTGGGAGTGGCCATCTGGCTGCTCGGGCTGTTCTTCGAAGCCGTCGGTGACTGGCAGATGGAGCAGTTCAAGGCGCAGAAGATCGCCGGGAAGCTGCCCAAGGGTGCGTTGATGGACCGTGGGCTGTGGCGATACACGAGGCATCCCAACTACTTCGGTGACGCGTGCGTCTGGACCGGAATCTTTCTGGTGTGCCTGGAGCGGTGGCCCGGGATTCTCACGCTGTTCTCGCCGGTGATCATGATCTATCTGCTCGCGTTCGGCTCGGGCAAGCGGGTACTGGAGCGGTCGATGGCCAAGCGGCCGGGGTACCGCGAGTACATGGCACGCACTTCCGGTTTCATACCGATGCCACCCCGGCGGCAGGACAGCGCTGCCACCCACTGAGCAGCTCGGTCACCGGGGCGGTTCACAGGCGGTGAGGCCGTACACTTCTTGCCAATGTCTAGTTCACTCATCGATCATGTGCGCGGGTCCTGGCGGATTCTGGTCAAAGAGATCGTGGCCTTCGGGATCGTCGGATTCGCCGCCCTGATCATCGACCTCGGTGTGTACAACCTGCTGTTGCACCACAACGTCGGGGTGCTCACCGCGAAGCTCGTGTCGACGATCCTCTCGACCACCTTCGCGTACTTCGGCAACCTGAAGTTCTCGTTCTCCCACCGGGCTCGAACGTCGCTGGGACGCGAGACCGGTTTCTTCTTCGGAATCAACGGCGTCGCCCTGGTGGTCGCCGAACTGATCCTGGCCCTGTTCGCGTACCCGCTGCACTACAAGTACGACCACCTGGTGATGAACGTGGTGAACCTGTTCACCATCGGGGTCGGCACCCTGTTCAGGTTCTGGGCCTACAAGCGGTTCGTGTTCCTGCATCCGGACCGGGTTGCGGCCGGGTTGCCCGACGACGACTCCGACGGTGCCTCGGTGGAAGCTCCGCCCGCGCGCTGAGCACCGCAGCTCGCTGAGTATCACCCGCTAGCTGAGCACCGCCCGTGCGCTGAGTGCGGGCTGACCAGCGAGATTGACATATTCGAACATACGTTCGACCATAGACAAGTGACCGCAGCCGCCTTCGACCATGCCTTTTCCGAATTCGGCACGTCCCGCCCAGCGATGGACCAGCTCGATGAGCAGGTTGCTCAGTTCGATGACACCGACGGGGCCTACGCCACCGCCGAGCCCGATCCGTTCGCCGAGCCTGCGGCGGGTT
>JBBQFE010000049.1:0-10749 GCA_038321605.1 Mycobacteriales bacterium
CCTGTAGCCCGTGGCCCGCGCCGGGGCTCACCGGCCGACGATCAGCTGCGACAACCGTTCGGCGCGGGCAGCTGCCACCCGGTCGTGGTGCTGTAGCGCCTCCGCGGTGTCACCGAGTCGTCGGGCAAGCAGGCCCAGTCCGCCCACCACGACGTCCAGCGACTGGGCGAATGCTCCGGCGGCCGGGCCGGTCCAGCTGTGCCACGGCGCCCGGTCGCGAAGTTGCTGTTGCCACCGGGCAGCCTCGTGGGCCTGCTGCCGGAGCTGGCTCACCTGGGCGAGTGCGGGCTGGTGTGGTGCCGAGGACAGCACCGGCGAGGTGGTCATCGCATGAGCTTCCAACCGGCGCCCGGCGTGCGGGCGGTCGATACGCGAGCTGTGGACGGGGCGACCTGATTGTGGACGGTCGACACGGTGTTCCAGGTTCGGTTCCGGCGGACGGCCGTGGTTGAATGGGCCGACGAATTACATGAGTGACATTCGGCCGCCGGACGGCCGGAGCCGGCACGTCCGTACCGTCGGCTCGTCTCGCAGTGGACTTCGTCGCGCACTGGAATTCACAGCACATCCAACAGCTCGTTCCACAGGTTGTTACCCAGCGGCAGTACGCCGCCCGTCGATCCACCGGAGGCCGTGCATGGCGCTCGCGCACACCCCCGCAGCTGCTGCCGACGTCGCGGCAGGCGAGGATCCGCTCGTCCCCGGCAACTCGGGCAGCGCGGACGGCCAGCAGGACGAGCTGAACCGGCGTGATCGCGAGATCCTCGCCTTCGAGCGCCAGTGGTGGAAGTACGCGGGAGCCAAGGAGCAGGCGATCCGCGAACTGTTCGATATGTCGGCTACCAGGTACTACCAGGTACTCAACGCCCTGATCGACTCGCCCGAGGCCCTGGCGGCAGACCCTATGCTGGTCAAGCGACTCCGGCGCCTCCGAGCAAGTCGTCAGCGGCAGCGTTCTGCTCGCCGCCTGGGCATCGAGGTTTAGTCACTCATCTATGTCGCATTCCGCCCCAACACCGCCGAACCGCAGGCGCTTCGAACTGGCGGGTGGACTGCTCGCTCTCGGTATCGGTGCGTTGATCGCCGTCCTGGCCTTCGTCGCGCTGAGTCAGCCGAAGGGTCGGCAGGCCGCCAAGGCCACGGTGCCGCCGTCCTCGGCCACGTCGGCAAGTACCCCCGCAACGACCTCGAGCAAGCCCACCGCGACACCCAGCAGCACCAAGCCCACCGCTGCGCCGACCACGACGAAGCCCGTTTCGAGTCGTCCCGCGGTCATTGTGCTGAACAACAGCGGGGCGGCCGGACTGGCCGCGACCGCGGTCGCGCGGCTGACGCGCGGCGGCTGGACTGCTTCCAACGGTGGCAACTTCAGCGGCGACATCCTCTCGACGGTCGCCTACTACGACCCGAACGTCGCCGGGGCGCAGTCCGCAGCCACCGCCCTGCAGGCTCAGTTTCCCGCCATCAAGCGGGTGAAGGCGCGCTTCGACGGCCTGCCGCAGGGGCCAATCATCCTGGTGCTGACCACCGACTACAGTTGATCCCACAACGTCGGTCCCGCACCGGCTGAATATCGCTCATCCAGAGGGGCAGAGGGACCGGCCCGTTGAAGCCCCGGCAACCACCGTACGTAGCAGGCAGCAGTCACCCGTGACCGATGTGCGGGCGTTGACGATCGACTGCACGTACTAGTAGGTGCCAACTCCGGCTCAGTACGAACCGCACCAGGTTCGGCTGGGAAAGATGAGGAGAGGCCTCGATGACTGCTGTAATTGACCGTGCCCCTGGCACCGCTGGCGAATCGCCGGCCTCCGTGCTGGTCTGTCGCAACTGCGGCTCCAGCTACCCGCTCGGAGCGCAACATGCCTGCTTCGAATGTTTCGGACCGCTCGAGATCGGCTACGACGCCGGGCGACTGGCGCAGGTCACGCGGGCTCAGATCGAAGCGGGTCCGCACTCGATCTGGCGCTACTCCGGGCTGCTGCCGGTCGGTCAGAACGCGCTGACCCGGGTCGACTCGGGCACCGGTATGACGCCGCTCATCCGGGCAGATCGCCTCGCCGATCGGCTGGGCTTCACCGCTCCGGTCTGGGTCAAGGACGATTCGGCCAACCCGACGCATTCCTTCAAGGACCGGGTTGTCTCGGTGGCGATCACCGCTGCCCGCGAGCTCGGCTTCACCCGGATCGCCTGCGCATCCACGGGTAACCTGGCCAACTCGGTCGCAGCCCATGCCGCACGCATCGGGATGGACTCGATCGTGTTCGTGCCGTCGGACCTGGAGCCCGCCAAGATCACCCAGACCGCTGTCTACGGCGGCACGCTGGTGGCGATCGAAGGGTCCTACGACGACGTCAACCGGCTGTGCAGCGAACTCGCCGAGACCGACGAGTTCGAGAGCACGGCGTTCGTGAACGTGAACGTGCGTCCCTATTACGCCGAAGGCTCCAAGACCCTGGGTTACGAGGTCGCCGAGCAGCTCGGCTGGCGGCTACCGCCGCAGGTAGTGGCGCCGATGGCCTCCGGGTCTCTGCTGACCAAGGTGCACAAGGCGTTCAAGGAGCTCCAGGCGATCGGGCTCGTCGAGAGCAGCGACTACCGGGTCTTCGGCGCACAGTCCACGGGCTGCTCGCCGATCGCCCAGGCGTTCGCGGACGGTTCGGACACCGTCGTCCCGGTCAAGCCGACCGGCATCGCCAAGTCGCTGAACATCGGCAACCCGGCGGACGGCCCGTACGCACTCGACGCGGTCCGGTCGACCGGCGGTGCGATGGCCCATGTGAACGACGACGAGATCCGTGACGGCATCCAGCTCCTGGCCGAGACCTGTGGCGTGTTCGCGGAGACCGCCGGCGGGGTGACGACCGCAGTGTTGAAGAAGCTGGTGGAATCGGGCCAGCTGGATCCCACCCGCGAGACGGTCATCTACAACACCGGGGACGGGCTGAAGACCTTGGACGCGGTGTCGGGGCGGGTAGGTCCGACCGCCGTGATCGCCCCCACCATCAAGGCGATGCGGGGCGCCGGACTGCTGTAGCCCCGGTTCAGGCAGCAGATGGTGCGTGCTGACGGCCGGGTTGATGGTCAACGGAGTTCTCTCCGTGTAAGTTGTGGGCATTCGAACACTGTTTTTACACACGCCGGCAACACGCGGCTGGTAGGGGCAGTGCTGTTCTAGGTGCGCTGCAGCTGCAGGGAGACCGACGTGGCAGGACGCCATCACTGGACCCGCGTGCGTGCTGCGCGTCCCGGTTGGCATCGCCCGCCGTCCCGGGCAGCCGCCCTGGTGGCAGCGGCCTCCCTCGGTCTCACCGGGCTCGTCTCGCTCACCGCGCTCGCCATTGTCGGCGCCCCGGCGGTCACGGCCGCTGCCGCCGCCTGCCAGACGCCGGCGTCGCTCAGCAACGGCAGCTTCGAGACTCCGGTTGTCGCGGCCGGTGCCGATGCCACTGCGTTGAGTAACAGCACGCCCGACATCGGCTGGCAGACCACGGCCGCCGACGCCAAGCTCGAGTTCTGGAAGAACGGCGGGGACACGACGACCCAGAACAGCGGCACGCCCGCTGTTGCCCAGGACGGCAGCCAGTGGGCCGAGCTGAGCGCGGATCAGGCGGGAACGCTGTTCCAGGACGTCACCACCACGCCCGGCCAACAGATGCGCTGGTCACTGTGGCACCGGGGGCGGCACATCGCCGGTGAGCCGCTGACCGGTACCGACAGCATGAAGGTGCAGCTTGGTGACCCAGCGGCAACCATGACCGACCAGATTCCGGACGGTCAGTCCGTCGCCGACATCAGTGACGGCTACACCGACTGGGTGCACTACACCGGCAGCTACCTGGTGCCGTCCGGTCAGACCACGACCCGGCTGCAGTTCGTCGGCCTCTCCACGTACTCCGGGGACCCCGCCGTCGGGAACTGGATCGATGCGGTGAGTTTCGCCAGCACTCCCTGCCTGCAGTCGGTGGCGTCGGTGCACGACCTCAACCCCGACAGCGGTGCGCTGACCCGTCCCGGCGACACCCTTCGGTACTCGGTCGTGGTGACCAACAACGGCGGAGCGCCGGCGGGAACCGCCTCGCTCGCCGATCCCATCCCGACCGGCACCAGCTACGTCGCCAGCACTCTGCACATCGACGGGACCCCGGTAACCGACGCCACCGGCGATGACACCGGTGACGTGGCCGGCTCGCAGGTCGTCGCACGGCTCGGCGTCGGCGCCGACAGCAGCGCCGGTGGCGTGCTGGCTCCCGGCGCCTCCAGCACGGTCAGCTTCGACGTGACCGTCGATGCCAACACCGCCGCCGGGACGACCATCAGCGAGCTGGCAACGGCTTCGTACACCTGGGCGCCCGATGCCGCGGTGCTGAGCGGTGACTCCGCCACGGTGACCAGCACGGTGGACGTGACGACGATCGCGGTGTCAGGCACCGTGACCGGCACGATCGATGCCAACAGCAACGGCCGGGTGGACGCCGGTGACGAGCTGGATTACTCCTTCACCGCCACCGATACCGGATCCACCGCGCTCACAGCGGTCGACATCACCGACTCCGCAGGTGCCGCCGCCTGCGCCAGCACGTCGCTCGCCGCCGGCGCGTCCACCACCTGTACCGGCAGCTACGTGGTGACGCAGGCCGATGTCGACGCCGGCACCGGGAGCTTCATCGACACCGTCAAGGCCACCGGCACACCGTCGGGCGGGGCCGCCCAGATCAGTTCGGCCGCCGTGCCCGTCAGCCATTCGATCGCCGTCAATCCGGACTTCGCCGCCACGAAGACCGCCGACCGGGCAAGTTACCTGGTGGGCGAGCCGATCACGTACACCGTCACCATCGGCAACAGTGGTGGCGCCGGCAGCGCGTCCTTCGCCGACCAGGTGCCGGCCGGGGTCACGGGGACGACTGTCAGTTGTTCGGCGCCAGGACCCGCGACCTGCTCCACGAGTGGCCCGACCGGCAACCTGGTGAGCGGTTCGATGGTCATTCCCGCCGCAGGCCAGGTCACCTACACGATCGTCGGCGTGGTGGCCGCGGGGGGACCGGTGGCCAACAGTGCCACGATCACCCCGATCACCGCGGGGTGCACCAGCCAGTGCGGAGGTGGCCCGGCGGGCACCGGTCCGCTCACCGCCAACGCCAACCCGGTGTTCACCCAGAGTGCCGCCGCCGACAGCGCTTCCTACATCGTGGGCCAGCCCATCACCTATCAGCTCACCGTCGGCAACACCGGCTACGGCGCGGGCACCGCCACCGTCCACGACGCAGTCCCAACCATCGTGACCGTCGGGTCCATGACCTGCTCAGCCACGGTGGGCAGCACCTGCAACACCACCGGCTCGGTGGGCAACATCCTCGACGGCACCGTGGCACTGGCGCCGGGCGGCAGCGCCGTCTACACGGTCACCGGCACCTTGAATGCGCCCGGCAACGCGTTGGACCAGGTCAAGGTCACGCCCTCGGATGTCGGATGTGTGGGCCAGTGCGGCGGCGGCACCGCGAGCACTCCCGCGCTGGCGGTGACGGCGAACCCGGTGTTCACCCAGAGCAAGTCCGCAGACCGCAGCCACTACCTGGTCGGTGAGCCGATCATCTACACCGTCACCGTGCACAACGCCGGTGCCGGTGCCGGCAGCGCGTCGGTCAGCGACAGTGTCCCGGCGAACGTCTCGGTGACCAGCGTCAGTTGCCAGACCAGTGCGTCGGCCACCTGCGACACGACTGCCAGCGCGGGGAACTCGGTGCAGGCGCAGGTGGTTCTGTCGGCCGGTGGCACCGCCACGCTGCTCATCACCGGCACCGTGACGGCCGCTGGTTCGGCCACCAACGCTGCGACCGTGACGCCGACCGACGTCGGCTGTGTCGCCCAGTGCGGCGGCGGTGCGGCGAGCACGAATCCGCTTCCGGCGCTGGACAATCCGGTGTTCACCCAGACCAAGACGGCCGACCGGAGCGCCTACATCATCGGCCAGCCGATCACGTACACGATCGCGGTGACCAACACCGGTGCCGGCGTCGGAGCCGCGACGCTGTCCGATCCGGTTCCCCCGGCGGTCCACCTGACCGCGGTCACCTGCAGCGCCAGCGCGCAATCGAGCTGTGACAGCACCACGTTCAGCGGAAACCTCGCCAGTGCCGCGCTGACCCTGGCGCCGGGAGGTAGTGCGACCTACACCGTCAGCGGAACCGTGCTCGCGGCCGGCAGCGTCGCCAACACCGCCACCGTCACCCCGACCACGGACGGCTGTTCGAGCCAGTGCGGTGGGGGTGCGGCGAGCACCGGTCCCCTTACCGCAAAGGGCAATCCGTTCTTCACGCTGACCAAGACTGCCGACAGCAACGCCTACGTCATCGGCCAGCCGATCACGTACACGATCACGGTGGCCAACACCGGGACGGGCGCGGGAACAGCCAGCCTGACCGATCAGGTCAACAGCACCGTTGCGGTGGCGACAGTCACCTGCTCAGGCACCGGCGGCGCCACCTGCCAGCGGACCCTCGGTGCCGGCGGCAGCATCAGCGGTGTGGTGTCGGTGCCCGCCGCATCGGTGGTCACCTACACGATCACCGGGACCGTGGTGGCCACCGGATCGGTGGCCAACCTGGTCGCCGCGGACCCGGTCTATGACCCGTCCACCAATCCCAGCGGCACCGTCGGCTGCAGCACCCAGTGCGGCGGCGACGCGGCAGGCACCGGGCCGCTGAACGCCGTGGACAACCCGGTGTTCATCCAGACCAAGACCGCCGATTCCGACCATTACATCGTGGGCCAGGCCATCACGTACACGGTGACCGTGCACAACACCGGTCTCGGATCGGGCAACGTCAGGATCACCGACGCCGGCCCGGTCGGCGTGCACCTGACGGACGTGGCGTGCACGCCGTCGGCGCTCGCGCAGTGCAGCAGCTTCGGCGTCACAGCGGGCGTGGTGAACGCGACCGCGGTGGTGCGCCCGGGCAACAGTGTTGAGCTGGTGCTGCAGGGAATCGTGCTGTCAGCCGGCGACCTCGACAACCGGGCCACCGTCACACCCACCACCCCGGGTTGCGTGGGCCAGTGCGGCGGCGGTTTTGCAGACACCGGCCCGCTGCCTGCGGTCGACAACCCGATGTTCACCCAGACGATCACCGCCAACCGTCTCACCTACAACGTCGGTCAGCCGATCACCTACCTGATCACCGTCGCGAACGCCGGCGCCGGTGCCGGAACCGCGAGTGTGACGGACCCGGTGCCCGCCGACGTGGTGGTCAACCACCGCTCGTGCGCCGCGACCGGACCCTCGACGTGCTCGACCGTGGGCAGCAGCGGCAATTCGCTGATCGGATCGGTCTCGCTGGTGGCCGGCGGCAGTGCGGTCTTCACCATCACGGGAATCGTCAACACTGTCGGTGACGCGCAGAACGCGGTGACGGTCGATGCCGCGTACGACCCGCTCACCAATCCCGACGGCACCGTCGGCTGCACCACCCAGTGCGGTGGTGGCGTGGCCTCGACGGTGGCATTGCCGGCAGCCCCCACCGCCGCGCTGACCGTGCGTCTCAGCAAGGACCGGACGATGCTGACCGCCGGACTGCCGGTCACCTACACCGCCACCGTGACCAACAACGGACCGAATGCCGCGGCGCACCTGACCACGCTGGAACCGGTCGCCGCGGTGGTGCTGCACCCGGTCGCGGCGCCCGACCCGCGGGTCGCCGGTGGCCACTGCTCGGTTCGGGCCACCACCGCCGCCGATCTCGCCGACCTGCGCGCCTTCAACCACCTGTTCACCGGCTACACGGTCACCGATTACCCGCATATCGCCGTGTGCGAGTACCCCAGCCTCGCCGGCGGTGCCTCGGTGGCGCAGCGACTGACCGGAACGGTGCGCGGAGATCTGCTGCCGGCAAGTGTCGTACAGACCGCGGTCGCTGCGCGCTCGGACACCTTCGACAGCCGACTCTCCGACAACGCCGCCGCGGTGATCGCCAGCTCTGACGCCCAGGCCGACCTCACCCTCACCCAGACCGCCGCGAACCCCGTGGTTCCGATCGGCGACCTGGCGACCCTGACGGTGATCGTGGTCAACCACGGGCCGTCCAGCGCACGTGGCGTAGTGGTCGAAGCGACGAGTTCGGGCATGCAGATGCGGACGGCGGTGTTCTCGCAGGGCACGTTCGATCCGTACACCGGACGGTGGACCATCGGCACCCTGGCCAGCGGTGCGTCCGCGAAGCTGGTGCTGCTGGGAACAGTAGGACCCAATTCCTCGAGCACCGCCGTGATCCTGTCCTCGCAGACCCCGGACCCCAATCCGGCCGACAACGGGGCGCGGTCCTGCGCGTACGGGACGGCCGGTTGCGGATATGTCACCTTTGCCGACTCCGGCGCTCCGTTGGCCTATACCGGGGTGGCGGTGAGCCGCGACCTCGGCTGGTCTGCGCTGGCGTGCCTGGTCGGCTTCGGGCTGGTGCTGGCCGGTCGGCGCCGGAGCCGGCCGTAACCGTTTAGCCAGGGGATAGCTGATAATGGTCGCGGCGCCCGAAACCCGGGCAGCCCCTGACCAAACGTGGTGTGCAACCACGGCGAGCCTGTTGCGAAAGGATCGGTCCCGAGCGCGATGACCGTGTCGTCGAATCAAACATCCGCGAACCTGGTCGCACCGTTCACGCTGGACGTCGATCAGGCCGCTGCCCGGATCACCGCCTCCGGTGAGCTGAGCGCTGCCGGGGTGGCGGCGTTGAACGATGGGCTGGACGTCCTGCTGAAGGCCCAGCCAGATGAGATTCTGCTGGACCTCTCGGCGGTTTCGTCCATCGACGCCGACGGCCTCGGTGCGCTGGTTCGCGGACGGCTGGCGCAGGTGGAGGGCGGCCGCTCGCTGCGGGTGGCACGGCTGAACGCCGGGTGCCGGCAGATCTTCATCGACGCCGGGCTCTCAGATCTGCTGGCCACCGACTCGGACCTGCCGCTCGACCAGGGCCTGGGTGTGGCCAACCTCTTCGCCTCGGTGGCCAGGTCGCTGGGTGACGCCGCCGGTGAGGGCGACGGCACCGGTCACCTGACAGAGGTGGCCACTCAGCTCACCGGCTGCCTGGCGGCCGGCATCATCCGGGTCAAGTCGGAGGTGCCCTACCTGGCCGCGGCGTCGGACGAGGCGTTGATCGCAAGCATTCTGCGGATCGCCGCCGAGGTCGGTGAGGGGGCCGCGGAGCAGGCCCTGGCAGAGCGCGTCGACGTGTTCGCAGACGACCTTGCCCAGGACGCGAGCTGGCCGCGTTACGCCCAGCGGTTGGTCGCCGAGACCCCCGTGCGGTCGATAGGTGCCTACTTTCTCAAAGCGGACGGCCACGAGATGGGCGTCCTGCTGCTGTGCGCGACGGAGCCGGGTTTCTTCAACCAGGAGCGGCGCAGCGTGGCGGCCATTCTCGCCGATCACGCAGCACTCGCCCTGGCCTTCGAGAGCGAGCTCAACCGGGCGGACAACCTGCAGAAGGCGCTGCAGAGCAATCGTGAGATCGGTGTCGCCATCGGTGTGCTGATGAAGACGTACCGCATCACCGACGATCAGGCTTTCGGGCTGCTGCGAACCGCCTCGCAGAATACCCACCGCAAGCTGCACGAGGTGGCGGCCGAGGTCGCGCTGAGCGGCGAGTTGGCGCCGGGGAGCCGGGGCCCGCAGGACACGGTCGCGGCACTGGCCGCCCCAGCCTCGGACGGCCCCGCACCCGCGGACGGCCCCGCACCCGCGGACGGCCCCGCACCCGCGGACGGCCCCAAACCCGCGGACGGCCCCGCACCCGCCGCCCCGGTCCTGGAGGGGTAGTGCGGGTCAACGGCAGCGTGGCGCTGACCGTACTGCTCGTCGGATCCCTCAGCACGACCGCAGGCTGCAGCGCCCACGCTAGGCAGAAGCAGTCGCCGGCGCCCACGCCCGGGCTCAGCAGCAGCGCTCCGGTCAGGGGCAGCGGCACCGCGACCGTCACCGTGGCGTCGGCGAGGACGGTGTTCGACGTGCGATGCGTGCGCTCGGGCAAGGTCACCCAGGCCACCGGCAACGAGGGCAGCAACGCGACCACCCTGACGGTTGCCGGCAGCCCGATCTCGGCGGTGCTCGTCTCGCACGGCACCGACGGCAGCACCAGCATCTATCAGGCCATTGCCGGACTACGCGACGACGCCGGAAAGCCGGTGGGTCAGATGACGGTGGCCGTCAACGGAGATTCCTACTCGGGCACCGGAGTCTTCGTCCTCACCAAGATCGACCGGTCCGGCAAACGGGTCTCCTCGACCGGACAGTCAGCCCAGACCGGCTCATTTCAGCTGACCTGTTCGGGGTACGGCGTCCCGACCAAGTAGCTGCCCGCCGAAGGTCCGCGCCGATCGACCGGCGCCGCGTCACGGGTCGGCTGGCCGTCGACGCCGCGCCCGCAGCCGCGACCTTGCACTCACCCACCTCGAGTGCTAGACCTGACTTAGCACTCGCGTACTGTGAGTGCCAGTCGATCGTGATGAGGTGCCCACCTGACGGGCGCCGTCCGTCGCGGGCATCGCCGATCGCGAACTGAAGATTTCCGGTCAGTCCCAGACAAGCAAAGGACGACATCGCATGGCTAAATTGATCGCGTTCGACGAAGAGGCCCGTCGCGGCCTCGAGCGCGGCATGAACATCCTTGCCGACGCCGTAAAGGTGACCCTCGGCCCGAAGGGCCGCAACGTCGTGTTGGAGAAGAAGTGGGGCGCTCCCACCATCACCAACGACGGCGTTTC
>JBBQFE010000050.1:0-10695 GCA_038321605.1 Mycobacteriales bacterium
GCGACCAGATGGGGCACCGCGTACTTCGAGCAGAGCACGGTGCCCTCGAGGTTGACCCTGCTGATGAAACGCCAATCATCTAGGTCGGCAGCCAGCACCGAACCATCCTGGTGCGGCATGATTCCTGCGTTGTTGAACAGCGTGTCCAGGCCACCCAGGGCGCTCACCGCGTCGGTGACCGCCTGCTTCACCTGGGCTTCGTCGCCGACGTCGGCGAACAGGGCCACCGCAGTGCCGCCCTGCTCGGTGATCAGCCGGACGGTCTCCTCCGCGGCCTCGGCCACCAGATCCAGCACGGCGACCGTCGCCCCTTCGCCCGCGAAGTACAGGCTGCTGGCACGGCCCAGCGCGCCGCCGCCACCGGTGACCAGCACCCGCTTGCCCGCCAGCGCGTTCATCGGGCGCCCCCCGGAAGAAGGGCGCCGAAGCCGTACAGGGCAGCGGCATTGCCGGCCAGGATCCGCTCGGCCACCTCGAGGGCCTCGGCCCGGTCGAGGTCGCCGTCGGACACCAGCTCGTCCAGCGCCGTGGCAAGGCAGCGGCGGCCGGTGCGCGCGCCCATCCAGTGCAGCTCAGGGACGCGGACGCCATCGGAGCTGTACATCAGCTTGCCGAAGGGCGCCACCGACAGCGCCGCCCGGGTCATCGCGGTGAGTTCGCCCAGTGACAGAAAGGGAATCGCGTAGGACAGGTCGAGGTGCACGTTGCCGTACACCGAGGCGAGGTAGGCGCCTTCCCGTACGAACGGCCAGCAACCGTGCAGCAACACGATCGGCATCGCCCGGTAGGCAGGGTTCTCCAGCACCGGTCGAAGTTGCAGCGGCCCGGCCTTGCGCAGGTCCACATCCGGGTCGCCGTAACCGACGTGGAACTGCAGCGGCAGTTCCTGCTCCGCAGCGATCGCGAAGGCGGCATGCAGCAGGGTGTCCAGCAGCGGCTTGTGCCCCAGCCGTACTGAACCGGTCTGCTCGACCTCGTGGCGCGCAGCGGCAAAGGCCGACCGGGCATCGTCGTCGGTCCACTGCTGAACATCCAGACCTGTGCGGTAGCCGACGATGCTCTTGAACCCGGCGAACCCCGCACCCCTGACATCGGCGAGGTCACGTCGCAGTGCCGGCACCAGCTCGTCATAGCGGCCGGTGGCGGCCACCAACTCCTGGAACATCAATTCCAGGCGGAGCAGACCTCGATAGGCAGTGCCGGTAAGGGATGTGAACTGCCCGCGATCCATCGCCTCGCCGGCCGCGGGAAAGCCGGTGTCGATGACCACGCCGGCGATACGCGCGTCCGCGAACAGCTCAGCGACCAGATTGTCGGTACCCAACCGGGCGCGGGCCCGCAGCACCGAGGTCTCGTCCGAGGCAACTCCGAGGAACCCGCCGAGCTCACGCATCAGCCTGCGGTAGAAGGCGGTGTCGGCGGCTGCCGACGCTCGCATCACCGGATCGGGCGACTCGCTGAACAGGGGCCGCCACCGGTCGACGGCGATGGGGGTGCTCGACAGCACCGCATGGCAGTGGTTGTCGATGACGGGAAGCAGGCTCAGTTCCGATGCAACGCTCACGACGCCCATTCCCTCTCGGTGCTCGGCACGGTCAGAACCGGTAGAAGTGGTGTCGGATTTCGAAGTCCGCGTCCTCGGCAGAGAAGGCCGCGTCCTCGGAACGTCGAACCGCCAGGTAACAGCGCGAAAGCAGCTCACCCATGCTGCTCAGCAACATCTCGTCCTGTTCGAGCAGGTCCAGCGCCTGGGTCATGCTCGACGGCAACGGTCGCACCTTGCCCCGTTCACGCTCCGCCGCGCTCATCCGGACCGGGTCGTGCTCAGACGGCTCCCCCGGTTCGAGGGCTCGCTCGATCCCGTCCAGCCCGCAGGCGATCAGCGCACCCAGCGACAGGTAGGGGTTCGCGCTCGGGTCCGATGCCTTGAATTCGAGGTTGTAGCTCTGCTCCTCGCGTTGGTAGAACGGCGAGGCGACCCGTACCGCGGCCTCCTTGTTGTCGAATCCCCATGCGGTGGTCGAGGCGGCCCACGCACTCGGCGCCAGCCGCCGGTAGGAGTTGTAGCTGGGCACGGTAAGCGCGCACAGTGCCGGCAGATGCTCGGTCAGCCCGGCGATGAAATGCCTGCCCAGTGCGGACAATCCCCGGTCGGCGGCACGGTCATAGAGCACGCTGCGCTGCCCCTCGGCATCCCACAGGCTCAGGTGGATGTGCGCACCGCTGCCGATCTCGCCCGGGTACGGCTTGGCCGCGAACGAGGCCAGCTGGCCGTGCCGCAGTGCCACCCCGCGCACCGTGTCGCGGAACTTCAGCTGCTGGTCGGCCGCACCGAGGGCATCGGTGTGCCTGACCGAGATCTCCTGCTGCCCCGGGCCGTATTCGTTGATCGCCTGCTCGACCTCGATGCCCTGCGCCACGAGCGCATCGACCAGATCCATCATCACCGGCAGTTGCAGGTCCTGCCCGATCGGGCTGTACACCGGCGCGTGGTGCGCGAAGTCCACCGGTTCGTAGCGGCCCTCGACCTCCCGGGCGAGGTAGAACTCGTTCTCGAAGGTGGCCTGCACGGTGATCCCCATCGCCGCGGCCCGGGCGATCATCGCCTTGAGGTAGGACCGTGGGCAGGCGCCCCAGTCCTGCCGGTCGTGATCGAGCTGATCACACAGCACACTGGCCGTCCCCGGCGCCCACGGCAGCACAGTGAAGGTGTCAGGGTCGGGCACCAGCCGGATCTCACCGACCGGCTCCATGCCTTCGATGTGCACGACGTTCTCGAGCAGGTTGATCGCCATCTGGGCACGGGTCAGGCTGACGCCCTCGAGAAGCTTGTGCTCCAACTGCGCGACGTGAATCGCCTTGCTGCGCGAAACCCCGCTGACATCGCAGTACTCGAACCGGATCAGCTTCACATCGGCATGGTGAGCAGCGGCGACCACGTCGCCTATGGTCAGGCTCATGCGCCGGCACCGGCCTTGAGCCGGGGCGGATTCCGGTGCGCACGGGCGGTCTGTGACGATGACCGGGGCAGCCGGTGCCGGTGCCACCGACCCGCAGAAAGGATCCCGTCGTGACCGACGTCGAACCCACCGTGAGCTGGCAGGGCCGCTTCTTCGAGGATTTCGAGGTCGGCGCGGTCTACCGTCACCCGCTCGGACGCACCGTCCTGGCGACCGACAACTCGTGGCTCACGCTGCTCACCCAGAACACTGCCAAGCTGCATTTCGACACCCATTTCGCCAGCCAGACGAGGTGGGGTCGACCATTGGTCGATTCCACCTTCACCCTGGCGCTGGTCACCGGTCAGAGCGTCACCGATGTCTCGCAGAACGTACTCGCCAACCTCGGCTGGGATCGGGTGCGGATGCCCAACCCACTGTTCGAGGGCGACACCGTCTACTCCCAGTCCGAGGTGCTGTCGGTCCGCGACACCGCGTCGCATCCCGAAGCGGGAATCGTCTGTGTGCGCACGGTTGGCTTCACGTCCGAGGGCACCATCGTGATCAGCTTCGAACGAACATTGCTGGTCTACCGGCGCAATCACGGCCCGGACGCCACGGCTGTCAGCCCCGTCTGGGACGAACGGTCCCGGCGGGCGGCCGGTCTGGACGAGCACTGACCGTTCACACCGACGCCGCGAGCGGGGCCAGCGTAGCCCCGGCCGGCGATGACTTGACCGACGCGGACGCCCTGGCCAACGCAGCAGTCCGGCGCATCTCGTTGCGGACGATCATCACGCCCTCGTCCAACCCCATGCCGGGACGGGCGAGCACCTGGTCTGCCACGCATGCCATCGCCACCTGCGCACAGACCCGGGCCGAGATGTCGGTGTCGTTGCAGCTGCCCCCACAATAGGCAGCCAGTCCCGCCTCGCGAACCAGCAGCAGACTCTCGATGGTGTTACCGATGCCGCCGAGGTCCGGCGTCTTCACGTGGATCACGTCGGCGGCGCCGGCGGCGCAGAACAGTCTGATGTCCTCGATGGTGTTGCACCACTCGTCCACCACCAGCTCCACCCGCGGGCTGCGCTGCTCCAGCGCGGCACGCAGGTCGGTGTAGTAGGCGATCTGACTGTCCCGCGATCCGGTGTCGACCGGGTGCTCGATGCGCAGCGAGAACGGCGCGGCGAGGGCCCCGAGCGAGGCCAGGTAGTCGGCGACCACGTCGACGTCAGTGCCGAGCGCCAGCCCGACGGTGCCGTAGGTGTCGATGTGCAGGCGTGGCTGGTAGGACGGGTCGGTCCGGACCGCCAGGATCCGGTCGCGGAGCCAGCTGACGTACTCGGCCAGCAGTTCACCGTTGCGGCCGAGCTTCTCCGCGACGTTGTTGATCAGGCCGTGTGGCAGCGCGTCGATGCCCTTGAGCACCATCTTGTCGACGGCCTGGTAGCGGTCATCGCCGGACTGGGCGAAGACCGGGACCGGGACGAGAGCGGAGCCGGTGGCGTATTCGTCGCGTACCACCTCTGCCATCGTTCGCTGCTGGCTACGGGCCACCGCGTCCAGCAGTGCCTGGCTCACCCCGTATCGCACCGCCGCCGACAACGGTTCGCCGCCCGGCGAGAGTTCCTCGATCTGTTCGGCCAACTCGCGGAACGAATCGAGCGAACGACCGATCAGCGCCGGGCCGATGTGCTGCTCGACGACGGCCACCGTGTCCGACACCGTCAGCAGCGGATCGCGACCACCGACACCGGCGTACTGCACGGTGATGCAGTCACCGATCGCGACCTGCCCGTCATCGAGCACCAGCAGCACCGAGACCGCCGCTGCGGGTTGCCGGATCGCGACGAAGCCGGGGGTCAGCGGCTCGCCCAGGTAGAGAAATCCGTCGTGGTCAGCACCCGCCCGGATGGCGGCCTGGTCGTCGACGAAGAAACCACCCTCGTTGGCCACGCAATGCAGCGCGGCAATCCTCGCCACCGTCTACTCCGCGATGTCGCGGGTGAGGATCACCATGTTGATGAAGGTGCGGAACAGTCTGATGGGGTCCTCATCGGTCACCGCAACCGTGACATTGCCGGTACGGGACACCCCGGTGATCCACGTCGCCATCTCGGCCAGATCGGGATTGCGGAACGTGACGTCGAGCGTGGCGGGCAGCGTGATGGCCGGCGGCGCCGCGTCGGCCAACGACTCCACAGCCAGCCGCGCCTGGTCGCGGATCAGGTCACGCGCCACCGCGGGATGCAGACTGTCGGCGGCAAAACGGGAAACCGCCGTCTTGACCACCGCAGCATGCACGCCCGGACTGACCTTGGCAGCCTCGGCCGCCGTGATCTCATCGCCGGTGATCAGCACGATCGGCACCCCGTGGCCCAGCGCGACCAGCGCATTGATCCCGGACTCCCCGACGACGGTGCCGTTGAGGGTGACCTCGGCAATGGCGCGCGGGTTGTAGGTGTGCGACAGCGGGGCCGAGGTCGACATCGAGCCGTGATAGGAGACGAAGAAGATCGCGTCGAACGAGTCGTCCAGCCCCTGCATCATGTAGAGCGGCTTGTGCCGCCCGGACAGGTAGCGGGCGTTGCCGGCCAGGGTGTCCGGGCGCAGGTTCTGCATCTTGGAGTGCGAGTCGTTGACGAGGAATTCCGAGGCACCGGCGGCTTCTGCGCCCTCGATGGCGGCGTTCACCTCGCCCTGAAGCAACATGCGGTAGTACTCGTACTCCGATTCGCCGAGCAGACACTGCGACCAGTCGACTACCCCCGCCGTGCCCTCCATGTCGGAGGAGATGAAGATCTTCATACGACTCTCCGCGGGTGCATCTCGGGCTCGGTGCTCGACGCCGTCATGACGGCGTAGACCGAACCTGCCTGACCCGCGGCCGCACCGTGCCGACCGTCGGGGGTGAGGGCCAGGGTGCGCAGTTCGGAACGGAAGGCGTCAGGCAGGCTCGCCGCCTCAGCCAACATCCGGGCGCAGGCCTCCTCCGGGTCCAGGCCATGGGCAAGGTGCTCGACCACCGCGCGCGCGCCGGTTGCCCGCATGCTCAGCTCACCGCGACCTGTGCAGGCCGCGCCGCCGTAGCGCAGGTCGCAGTAGTTTCCCGCGCCGGGAATGGCGGAATCGCCGACCCGGCCTGGGTACTTGTACGGGTAGCCGCTGGTCGACACCCCCACCACGAGCTCACCGGAGGCATCCAGCGCGAGGACGTTGATGGTGCCCCACGGCCCGTCATGGGGAGCCAGCCGCCGCACCAGTTCGAGCGCCGCGAGCCGGTAGGCGGTGTCGCCGTCGGAAGCGGCGGTGTTCTCGCCCTCGATCGAGTCGGCGCTCGGTGCGAGCGCGTCGCGCCAGAGTGCCCGAGCCTCCGGGGTCAGCAGTTCGGCTTCGGTGAAGCCGCATTCAGCTGCGAACAGGTCCGCGCCGGCACCCACCAGCAGCGCATGCTGCGGCAGTTTCTCCAGCACCGCCCGAGCCACCGAGATCGGATGCGGGTAACCGTGCAGGGCGGCCACCGCCCCGAAGGCGCGGCTGGAGCCGATCATGACCGAGGCATCCAGCTCCACCACACCCTGGGCGTTGGGCAGGCCGCCGGTCCCGACGTAGTGGTCGGCCAGGTTGTCCTCGCAGATCTTCAATGCGGCCTCGACCGCATCGAGAGCCGAACCACCCGCGCGCAGGATGTCCATCGCGGCCGGCAGACCGACCTCGCTCCGCTCGCTGCCGATGATGATCGGTTCGGTCACAGGGCGTTCTCCTTCGAAGGGGCTTCGGCGTGCCAGCAGGCGGCGAACCTGGCAACACCGGTGGGGTCGGGTGGACCGACGGTCGGGGTGGGCAGCAGGCCCGGTTCGGTGCTGCAACGTGCGATGGCGACCGGGCAACGCGGCCGGAAGCGGCAGCCGGTCCCCTCGCCCTCCAGCGCATGCGCGGCGAAGGGTGAGGCGTCGGCGTCCGGCTCGCCGTCCACCACTGCGAGCGGATCGGCCGTCCCGATGGTCGGCGCACTGGGGTGCGTGAGCATGCGCGGCACCGAACTGAGCAGCAGCCGGGTGTAGGGGTGCTGGGGGTCGGCGAACACCTGCGCGGTCGCTCCGGTCTCCACCACCCGCCCGCGGTACATCACCGCGATCCGGTCACTGACCTGGCGGATCACGGCCATGTTGTGTGAGACGAACACCATGGACAGACCGAGGGATTCCTTCAGGCTGAGCAGCAGGTTGATGATGGTGGCCTGCACCGATACATCCAGCGCGGACACCGGCTCGTCGGCGATCAGCACGGTGGGTTCCAGCGCCAGAGCCCGGGCGATGCCGATGCGCTGCCGCTGGCCGCCACTGAACTGTCGCGGCGTCCGCTTGAGTGCCTCCGGTGGAAGTCCGACGAGTTCCATCAGCTCCAGGCAGCGGTTCGCGACCTGGTCACGCGGCACGATCTGGTGATAACGCAGCAGCTCGGTCAACGTCTGACCGACGGTCATCCGCGGGTTCAGCGAACTGTACGGATCCTGGAAGACCATCTGCACGGTGCGCCGCTGGGCCCGCGTCGGCAGGCCGTCCAGCACCTGCCCGGCATAGCGGATCTCTCCGGACGTGGGCTCGTACAACCCCATCACGCACCGGCTCAGCGTCGACTTGCCACAGCCTGATTCACCCACCAGACCAAGGGTTTCGCCGACCTTGAGGGTGAAGTCCACCCCGTCGACCGCCTTGACCACATGCTCCGGGACACCGGTGATCCGGTCGGTCCAGGACCGTCCGGTGGAGAAGTGCTGAACCAGGCCGGTGACGCCCAGCACCTCGGTGCCGTCGCTGGTCACCGGCTCGCCGGTGGTGGCGAGTGAACTCGTCATGACCGTACCTCCGCGTTGCCCTGCTCGGTCAGCAGCGCAGCCGCTGCCGCCTGCTCGGCGTCCAGCTGCTCGAGGATTGCCCGGTCAGACCATTCGGGCCAGTGCAACGCGGTGTCTGACCGCAGGCACGCGGCCCGCTGACCGTCACCGTCGGCCAGCAGCACCAGCGGTGGATCCTGGTGGTGACACGACTCCGCGACGAACGGACACCGAGGGGCGAACGAACAGCCGTCCGGGGTGGCGGTGAGATCCGGCGGCTGCCCGGGGATGGTCAGCAGACGGCGCACCACCGTGTCCGGGTCGGGTACGGACCGCAGCAGGGCGTAGGTGTACGGGTGCCGCGACCGTTCCAGCAACGCACGTACCGGGCCCGCTTCGACCACCCGACCGGCGTACATCACGTACACCTGCGAGCAGGTCTGGCTCACCACGGCCAGGTCATGGCTGACCAGCACGAGGCCGAGTTGCTGTTCGCGACGCAGCCGGTCGATCACGTCCAGCACCTGGGCCTGGATGGTCACGTCCAGGGCGGTCGTCGGCTCATCGGCCAGGATCAGCCGAGGTTCGGTGGACAGCGCGATCGCGATGCAGATGCGTTGCCGCATGCCGCCGGAAAGCTCGTGCGGGTAGGCCCGATAACGCCTTTCCGGATCGGGGATGCCCACCTGGTTCATCAGCTCGACCGCCCGGGCATGCGCCTGACTGCGCGACATGCCGAGGCGTCGGCGTGGCACTTCGGCGATCTGCTCGCCCACCCGCATCACCGGATTGAGCGCGGTCAGCGAGTCCTGGAAGACCATGCTCATCGCCTGGGTCAGAACCTTCTGCCGGCGCCGGTCGGGCAGCCCGGTCACGTCCACGCCGTCCAGCAGGATCGAGCCGCCGGTGACCTTCGCCGGCTGCGGCAGCAGTCCGAGCAGCGCCCGCAGCGTGATGCTCTTGCCCGAGCCCGACTCGCCCACGATGCCGATCGCCTCACCGGCATCCACCCGCAGCGACACTCCGCGCACCGCATGCAGATTGCCGTGCGGCACGGGGATCTCGACGTTGAGGTCGTGCACCTCCAGCAGCGTGCTCATCGGCGACCGAAGTGTTCTACGAGCCCGTCTGCGACCAGCGCCAGGGCCAGGCCCGTCAGCACCACTGCCAGACCGGGCAGGGTGGCCAGGTACCACTGGGTCAGCAGGAACTGCTGGCCGTCCTCGATCATCGAACCCCAATCGGGGGTGGGCGGCGGCACCCCGAGTCCGAGGTAGCCGAGGGTGACGATGGCCAGGATGGTGAGCACGATGTCACTCATCGAGTACACGATCGCCTGCAGCACCACATTGGGAAGCAGGTGCCGGAACAGGATCCGCCAGGTGGGCAGTCCACTGGACCGAGCTGCCAGCGCGTACTCCTGCTCCTTGGCGACCAGGACCTCGCCGCGCACGATCCGGCAGTAGGCAACCCAGCCGACCACGGTGATCGCTACGTAGATGCTGCCGGTGCCGGCGCCGAGGGCGAACACCAGGGCAAGTACGAGCACCAGGAACGGAAAGGCCACGACGACGTCGACCACCCGCATGATCACGGTGTCCAGCCAACCACCGAACCAACCTGCGATCAGGCCGAGCGTGGTACCGATGATGAACGGACTGACCACGGCGAGCACGCCCACCCGCAGGTCGATCCTGGCGCCGTACAGCAGCCGGGAGAAGATGTCACGACCGAGTTCGTCGGTGCCCAGCAGGTGATCCGGGGCGCCGGGTGCCAGGCGGGCGTGCAGCAGATCCTGCTGGATCGGGTCCCAGTGCGTCAGCAGCGGCGCGCAGACAGCGGCCAGCACGATCAGGCCGAACAGGGTCAGGCCTGCGATCAGCGGGATGTTGCGCTTGCGCTTGCGCTTACGTGGGGCCGCTGCGGTGAGCGTCCGGCCCGGGAACACCGCGGCCGTCATGCGAGCCGCACCCGGGGGTCCAGGGCGGCGTGCGCCATGTCGGTGAACAGGTTGACGAGCACCACCATGACCGCGAACAGCAGGGTCACGCCCTGCACGATCGGAAAGTCGCGGTTGAAGATGGCGGTGATCATCAGATAGCCGACTCCGTTCAGGGCGAACACCTTTTCCACCACGAGGGTCGAGCCGATCAGGTACGCGATGTTCACGCCGAGCACCGTGACCGACGAGATGGCCGCGTTGCGCAGCGCATGCCCGAACACCACCCGCCCGGTGCTCAGACCCTTGGCCCGTGCGGTGGTGATGTAGTCACTCTGCAGCACGTCGATCATGCTGGCCCGCAGGCTGCGGACCAGGATCGGCACCAGCGCCAGCGCGACCGTCAGGCCAGGCAGGATTATCGACTTCACGTGGTTGGCGAAGGTGTCGCCGAAGCCCGACGCCGGGAAGGCGCCGGCCTTGAGCGACAGCAGCAGCACCAGCATGATGCCGAGCCAGAAGGCCGGCATGCCCAGCCCGATGAGCGGGATGGTGCGGATCGCGTTGTCGGCCATCCCGTTTCGCCGGCTGGCCGACCAGACCGCGAGCGGCACGCTGATCAGTACCGCCAGCAGCGCACCGGTCACGATCAACCAGAGCGTGGGAACCAGGTTGTGCCGGATCAGATCCGACACACTGGACTTGTACTGGTAGGACTGACCGAGATTGCCGTGCAACAGCCGGCCCATGAAGCTCAGGTACTGCCGCCACAGCGGGTGGTTGAGGCCGAGCTGGCGGTGCAGCTCGGCCACTCCCGCGTCGGTGACATGCGAACCAAGCAGCGTGACCGCAGGGTCGCCGGGCACCAGTTGGATCAGGAAGAAGACCAGCAAGCTGATCCCGATCAGGACCGGGATCAGCGTCACCAGCCGCCTCAGCGTGTACAGAAGGTACTTCATCGACTCATTTCGTGGCTCGGG
>JBBQFE010000051.1:0-10692 GCA_038321605.1 Mycobacteriales bacterium
GCTCGGACGGTGTCATCGACCGGATGATCGCGGCGGTCCGGTCCAGGTCCTTGTCATCGACGGAAGCGATCATCTCTTTCATCTGCCCAGCACCGGGCAGCATTCCGAGCAGGTTGCCGATCGGGCCCATTCGCTTGATCGCCTGCAGCTGCTCGAGAAAGTCCTCTAGTGAGAAGTCGTTGCCGCTGACGAGCTTGGAGGCCATCTTGTCGGCCTCATCGGCATCGAAGGTCCGCTGCGCCTGCTCGATCAGACTGAGCATGTCGCCCATCCCGAGGATCCGGGAGGCCATCCGATCCGGGTGGAAGACGTCGAAGTCCTCCAACTTCTCACCGTTGGAGGCGAACATGATCGGTTGGCCGGTGATGTAACGGACCGAGAGGGCGGCGCCGCCGCGCGCGTCACCGTCGAGCTTGGTCAGCACGACGCCGGAGAAGCCGACGCCGGTTGCGAAGGCCTGCGCGGTGTTCACCGCGTCCTGGCCGACCATGGCATCGACGACGAACAGGATCTCTTGCGGGTTGATCGCATCCCGGATGGCGGCGGCCTGAGCCATCATGTCGGCATCGATGCCGAGCCGGCCGGCGGTGTCGACGATGACCATGTCGTGCTGCGCGCGCGCAGCGAAGTCGATCGAGTCGCGGGCGACGGCAACCGGGTCGCCGACGCCGTTGCCCGGCTGCGGGGCGTACACCGCCACCCCTGCGCGCTCCCCCACCACCTGGAGCTGGTTCACGGCGTTCGGACGCTGCAGGTCACACGCCACCAGGACCGGGGCGTGGCCCTGCTGCTTCAGGTGGCGTGCGAGCTTGCCGGCCAGCGTCGTCTTACCGGCGCCCTGCAGGCCCGCCAGCATGATCACCGTCGGTCCGGTCTTGGCGTACCGCAGCCGGCGGGTCTCGCCGCCGAGGATCTTCACCAGCTCGTCGTTGACGATCTTGATGACCTGCTGGGCAGGATTCAGCGCCCGCGAGACCTCTTCACTGCCGGCGCGCTCCTTGACCGCGGCGATGAAGTCCCGCACCACCGCGAGCGCCACATCGGCCTCGAGCAGCGCGATCCGGATCTCACGGGCGGTGGCGTCGATGTCGGCCTCGGACAGCCGTCCCTTACCCCGCAGGCCGGTGAAGACCTTGTTCAACCGATCGGACAGTGTGTCGAACACGCGCAGAACTCCCCAGCTCGTCAAAGTGGCTGCCATCAGGCTACGGGAGGCGTTCGGTCGATAGGTATTTACCAGCCGGCCGAACGCTCCTGCACTGACGACGGATCCGTTCCACTGGCACGCACACCGAGTGCAGCCCGGGTCCGCGCCGCCTGAAGCGGCCCCTGGGGGGAGTTCGGTATGAAACGTGTGTCTCGACTGACAGCTGTGACGGGTGCTGCTCTGCTCGTCGTCTCACTGGGCCTGGCGTCGGCCTTCGCCGCCGGCGGCAACGGTGCTCCGGCACGCGCCGTCCCCGACGCCAAGGCGCAGCCCGCCCTGACCGCGCTCAACAACCCGCGGCCGCCTGCGCGGCCCGAGAGCATCTTCGTACCCATCCGGCCCTGCCGGATCGCAGACACCCGGCACGGCGGCGGCAGACTCGTCAGCGGTGCCACCCGCAACTTCTACGTCCGGGGCACCTTCGGATTCGCACCCCAGGGCGGGGTCAGCGGCGGCTGCGGGGTACCTGCGAACGCCACCGCGGTCGCCCTGAACACCACGGTCACCGGCGCGAGCTCGGATGGCTATCTCAACGGCTACCCGGCAGGCACCGCCGCACCGGTGGGGACCATCACCACCTACTGGCACGATCGGACGGTCACGACCAACCCGGTGCTGGCGCTCGCGGCGATCGGCACGGAACCGTCGCTGACCATCAAGAACTTCGGCGGCCCGGCCCACGTGATCCTGGACGTCGCGGGCTACTACGTGCTGCAGATCGCCGGCATGGTCGACCCCAACGGCGGCATCTTCGCCGGCAGCTCCAGGTTGGTCTCGGCCACCCACACCGGGTTGGGCACCTACACGGTGACGGTGGACAGCGACGTGTCGTACTGCACGCCCACGGTCACCGCCTACTCCGGCTACGTCTTCGCCAGCGCGTACAACTTCAACGGCACCGCGGTGCAGGTGACGCTGTGGTACCTCGACAGCACCACGCACCTGCCCACCGGCTACGACGGGTACTTCTACCTGACGGTGAACTGCTGAGTCCCACCCGGGCGGTGTGGCTCCAACTGGGGCCGCCGGGGTACGGCGGGCCTGCAGGACACCACAGGTCGGCATACTGAACGAGCAGGGACGGTCCGACAATGCTGTCGGACCGTCCCTGCTCCTTGCCGCCCGAGCTGGGCCGGCTGCCCGCGCTGCCGCTAGATCAGCCCGCGGCCGCCGTCGACGTAGATGACCTGGCCGGTGACGTAGGAGGATTCCTCGCCGGCGAAGAAGGCAGCCATGTTGGCGATGTCGTCGGGAACGCCGCCGCGGCGAACCGGGACGGCGGCCGCGACCGCGTTGCGCATGTCCTCGATCGTGGTGCCCACCCGCTCCGCGGTGGCCTTCGTCATGGCGGTCTCGATGAATCCGGGGGCGATCGCGTTGGCGGTGACACCGAACGGGCCGAGCTCGATGGCCAGGGTCTTGGTCAGTCCCTGCAGGCCCGCCTTGGCGGTGGCGTAGTTCGACTGGCCGCGGTTGCCCAGCGCCGACGTCGAGCTCATGTTCACGATGCGGCCGTACTTGCCGGCAACCATGTACTTCTGCGCGGTGCGGGTGCAGAGAAAGGCGCCCTTGAGGTGCACGTTCATGACGAGGTCCCAGTCGTCCTCGGTCATCTTGAACAGCAGGTTGTCGCGCAGCACGCCCGCGTTGTTGATCAGGATGTCGACGCCACCGAAAGCCTCGGCGACCTGGGCGAAGGCCGCCTCGACCTCGGCCGCCTTGCTCACGTCGGCTCCGATCCCGATCGCCGAACCGCCCGCCGAGGTGATCTGACCGACCACGTCGGCGGTGCCCGCCTCGGTCAGGTCGATGACCGCGACCTTGGCGCCACCGGCGGCGAGCCGCAAGGCGATGGCTGCCCCGATGCCCTGCGCACCTCCGGTGACCACAGCAACCCGGTCCTGTACTCCTGGCATTTCTTGCTCCTTAGCTCGGATGTTCTGTCGAAGGATGTGCCCGCGGGCCGGCGTGGCTCAGCGCGCGGAAAAGCGTCAGTTCTGGGTGTCGTCGGCCTGTAGCGAGCGACGGTACAGCCGGCTGGTACCGGCCAGCCAACGATCCACGTCCGCCGCCTTCGCCGCCCAGAAGTTACCCACCTCAGGGTGCGGCAGCACCAGGAATGACTCCGACGTCACAGCCGCCACCACGGCATCGGCAACCTCGGAGACCGCGATGATGGCGCCGGAGGCCTCGACCGCCCTGGCCCCGGCGGCACCTTCGGCGAGCGGTTCCATCAGCAGCGGCGTGGCCACACCCATCGGGCACAGCACGCTGACCTTGATCCCGCGGTCGGCGTACTCGACGGCCAACCACTCCGAGAAGGCCACCGCCGCGTGCTTGGTCACGCTGTAGGGCGCGTCGCCGGGGGCGGTCAGCAGGCCGGCGGCCGATGCGGTGTTGAGCAGGTAACCGCCACCGGCCCCGACCATTGCGGGAACGACCGCGCGGGCTGCGTAGACGTGCGCCATCACGTGCACGTCCCAGGCCAGCTGCCAGGCCGCGTCGGCCGCGGCACCTGACTCCAGTCCGATTCCGGTGGTGAGGCCGGCATTCGAGCAGAACAGGTCCACCCGACCGTGCTGAGCCATCACCGCGGCGACCAGCTCGAAGACGGCGGCCTCGTCGGTGACATCGACCTGTCGAGCCGTCGCCACCGGGCCGATGTCCGCCGCTACCGCCTGGGCACCGGCCAGATCGCGGTCCACCACCACAACGGCCGCGGCACCATCGGCGGCGAAGCGTCGGGCCAGGCCGGCACCGATCCCGCTGGCCGCACCGGTGATGACGACCACCGCACCTTCGATCTGCATGTTCTCCCCTATTCCGCTGGTGTGTTGTGCTCAGTCGTGGGTGCTGACAATCCTGCGAGCACCGCCGCCAGCGAGGCCGGGTCGGTCAGCTCCGGAGTGGGCACGACGGCGAGCACGGGCACCTGCACCCCCGCATCGACGTAGGCCTGCACCTGCTCGCGGCAGGCTGCCGGCGACCCGGACAACACCAGCTCGTCGATCACCGAGTCGGGCACCGCCTCGGCCGCCCCGCGCCGGTCACCGGCCGCCCAGGCAGTCCACATCGCCTCGAGTTGCGGTCCCCGGCCCAGCCAGCGGTGGAACTCGGCGTAGGCATGCACGGTGAGATATGCAGCGATCATCCGGCGGCCGACGGTGCGCGCGTACTCCAGGTTCTCGGTCGGACAGACGAAGATGCGGGCGACGATGCGGGCCGCCGGGTCGCCCACCGCGTCGATGCACCGGGGCACGTCGGAGGCCGACAGCCAGTTCAGGATCGCACCGTCGGCCTCCCGACCGGCCAACGCGAGCATCTGCGGCCGGAGCGCGGCGAGCAGGATCGGCACCTGCTGCGCCGGCGGGTTCTCCAGCCGGAAACCGCTGACGGTGAAGGTGTCGAACGTCCCGGTCACCTTCTCACCGGCGAGCGCGGGGCGCAGGAACCGCAGCACGTCACGGGTTCTGCGGAACGGCTGGTCGAAGGCGATGCCGTTCCACTGCTCGACGATCGCCGGGCTGGAGGCACCGAGTCCGAGGGTGAACCTGCCGGGCGCGACCGACGCCAGGGTCGCCGCGGACTGGGCGATCAGGGCCGGTCCTCGGGTGAACGCCGGCACGATCGCGGTGCCGAGGGCCAGCCGCGGCTCCCAACTGGCCGCGAGGGCGAGCGGGACGAAGGCGTCGGTGCCCGACACCTCCGAGGACCACACGTCGGTGTAGCCGAGTTCGGGCAGCGCCCGGACGAGGTCGGCGTGCTCGGCCAGGCCCACTCCGGTGAGCGGGATGGTCAGGCCCCATCGTCGGGTCATCGCGATGTCCTCTCCTTGGCGGTCAACGGTGTCGAACGAGATTGCTGATCGGCCGTCCCGGCGGGGGGCACCTGCAGCGCGGGAGGCACCTGCAGCGCGGCCAGCACGAGGTCGCTGAGCTCCGCCGCGATGTCCGCCGGGCTGCGGGCACCGTCGGGCTGGTACCAGACGGGCAGTTCGTTGATCACCCCGAAGACGGTGAACGCCACCATCTCCGGTGAGGCGACCAGGCTGAACTGACCGGTGTGCTGGGCATGGCGAACCAGATCGATGACGCTGTCGTGAATGAGCCGCCGGGCGTGCCGGGCACGCTGCTGGTTCTCGTCACTGAGCCGGTGGCCCTCCCTGAAGAACACCGTCGCCTCGGCAACCTTGGCCGCGGTGGTGGTGACCAGGTCGGCAATGATCAACCGCAGGGCCACCGCCGGATCCAGGTCACGGGCCACGATGGCCTGCAGCCCTGCCAGCTGGCGTTCGACCAGTTCCCGGTAGACCTCGTAGAGCAGGTCGTCCTTGGACGAGAAGTGGTGATAGAGCGCGCCCTTGGCCACGGCTGCACGCTGAACCACCTGGTTCACACTGGTCGCGTCGAAGCCCTGCTCGGCGAACAGCGAAACCGCCGCGGCGACGATCCGCTGCCTGGTAGTGGGTTCGGGCGACATGGCGTCAGTGGGCGCGGGCGGACTGCACCCGGTTGATCTCGACCCTGGCCACGCTGCGCAGGTGCACCTCGTCCGGGCCGTCGGCCAGATGCAGGGTGCGTAGCCCCGCCCACAGCTCGGCCAACGGCGTGTCCTGCGAGACGCCGGCTCCCCCATAGGTCTGGATCGCCCGGTCCAGGACGTAGGACGCCGCGCGCGGCGCCGCGACCTTGATCGCAGCGATCTCGGTGGCCGCCTGCTTCACTCCGACGGTGTCGATCAGCCAGGCGGCCTTGAGTACCAGCAGCCTGGCCTGTTCGATCGCCAGCCGTGATTCGGCGATCCACTCCCGGACGACCCCCTGGCGGGCCAACGGTGATCCGAACGCGGTGCGGTCCAACGAGCGGCCGATCATCAGGTCCAGGGCCCGCTCGGCGATCCCGAGCACCCGCATGCAGTGGTGGATCCGGCCCGGCCCGAGTCGGGCCTGAGCCATCGCGAACCCGCCACCCTGCGGCCCGAGCACGTTCGCTGCCGGCACGCGGACGTCTTCGAAACTGATCTCGGCGTGCCCTCCGTGCGGCCCGTCGTCGTAGCCGAACACGCTTGTGGAGCGGTGCATCGTCACACCAGGGGTGTCCAGCGGTACCAGGATCATCGAGTGCCTGGCGTGCCGGTCGGCGTCCGGGTCCGATACTCCCATCACGATCGAGAGGGTGCACTCCGCGCGCATGGCACCGGTGGACCACCACTTGCGGCCGTTCACCACGAACTCGTCGCCGTCGCGGGTGATCCGGGTGGCGATGTTGGTGGCGTCCGACGATGCGACGGCCGGTTCGGTCATCGAGAAGCAGGAGCGGATCTCGGCCTCCAGCAACGGCACCAGCCATTGCTGCTGCTGCTCCGGAGTGCCGAACATCGCCAGCAGCTCCATGTTGCCGGTGTCGGGGGCGCTGCAGTTCATGGCTTCGGGTGCGATGGCGATCGACCGCCCCGACAGCTCGGCCAGCGGTGCGTAGTCCGACACCGAAAGGCCGGCGCCGTGTTCGGAATCCGGCAGAAACAGGTTCCACAAGCCGCGGGACCGCGCCTCGCGCTTGATGCCGGCCAGCACCGCGGGGGTTGTGAACGGCTGCCCGGCAGCGCGATTGGCCTGTTCCTGCTGGTGAAACTCCGCCTCGGCGGGGTACACGACATCGTCGAGGAAGGCGGTCAGCTCTGCCTGTAGCTGCAACGATCGATCGCTGTGCGCGAAGTCCATCAGGTTCCTCCGAGTCGATTCTGGGCGCCGCTGAGGGCGACGTCGATGAGCGGTCCGAACCGTTCGAAACCAGCTCCGACGGTCTTCTGCTGCAGGTAGCGGGCGTGGATGCCGGCCGCGATGACACTCAACTTGAAGTAGCCGAACGCGATGTACCAGTCCAGCGCGGACAGGTCGGTTCCGGTCGCCGCTGCGTAGCGTTGCACCAGCCCGGCGGGCGACAGAAAGCCCTGCTCGGCAGGGAATTCCGGCATCACCGCGCCGCCGGATGCCGCCATCTCGTGGTAGACGAACAGCAGTCCCACGTCGGTCAGCGGATCTCCCAGGGTGGCCATCTCCCAGTCCAGCACCGCGGTGATCCGGGACAGGTCCCTGGCGAACAGCACGTTGGTAAGCCGGTAATCACCGTGCACGATGCCCGTCGGTCCCGACAGCGGGCATCGCTGCGCCAGGGCATCGGCCACGACCGACTCCCGCTGGTCCACGGCGTCGGCCGGCCCGGGCCGGGATGCGAGAAACTGCTGATGCCAGCGGCGGACCTGGCGTTGCAGGAACCCTTCTGGTCGCCCGAAGTCGGCGAGTCCGACAGCTGCCACGTCGACCGCGTGCAGGGCGACCAGGGTGTCCACCAACTGTTCGCTGATCCGCCTGGCGGTTCCGGGACCGGCAGCGAGGGAGGCGTCCTCCACGATGACCCCGTCGACGTAGGACATCAGGTAGAACGGCTCACCGAGCACCTCGCGGTCGGTGCACAGCGCTATCGCCTCGGGCACCGGAACCTCGGTGCCGGCCAGCGCGGCAATCACCCGGAACTCGCGCGCCATGTCGTGGGCGGTGGGCAGCACGTGGCCCAGCGGCGGGCGTCGCAACACCCAGTCCGCGGTGCCGTCGGTGAGCCGGTAGGTCAGGTTCGAGCGACCACCGACGATCACCTGTGCGCTCAGCGGCCCGCTGCGCCGCCCCGGCAGGGTCTGGTCCAGCCAGTTCGTCACACGAGCGAGATCGACGCCGGGCGGCGATTCGGGGACGGACTGCGATTCGGGGACGGACTGCGATTCGGGGACGGGCTGCGATTCAGGGACGGGATTGGGGGGCGGCACCACGCCACCCTAGACTCCGACCGACCGGTCGGTCAACGGCCGGATCAGGACGCCAGCGCGGCCGCCATCGTCGCGGTGACGGCCGCCTGCTGGCTCTCGCTCAGCGGCGCGCCGGCGGAGTCGGTGAGATAGAAGGCGTCGACCACATACGAGCCGAGCGATGAGATCCGGGCCGACCGGATGTCCACCCCAGCTGACTCCAGCGCCGCGGTGACCCAGTGCAGCAGGCCGATCCCGTCCCGGGTGCGAACCTCGAAGACGGTAGCGTCGGTGGCCTCGTCGTCGAACCAGAAGAACCTCGGCGCCGGACGCTTGGCCTCACCCTCGGAAGTCTGCTCGTACACCGCCGCCTTCGCCCGCAGCCGGTCGTCGAGGCCCAGCGTGCCGCCCATGATCCGGCGCAGGTCGGCATTGAGCACCGCCTCTTCGGGAAACTGGCCGAACCTGGGTGACACCGTGAACCGGTTGACCGCCATGTTGTGCACCGTGCGAACGTCGGCGGCCTGGACGTCCAGTGAGTGAAGTGCCAGCAGCCCGGACGCGCGAGACAGCAGACCTGGCGCATCGGGGGCGACGACGATGACGTCGGAGCCCTCGATGAGGACCTTCGTCGCACCGGACGCGGCCAGCGCCGTCAACTCCGCAGACAACGGCGCGGCCGGCGGCACCTCCTCACCGCCCAGCACCGCCCTGGTGCGGTTGACCAGTCGGCGGATCAGCGCTGCCTTCCAGTCACTCCAGGCGGCGGGCCCGGTTGCGGCGGCGTCAGCGATCGTCAGGTAGTGCAGCAGATCCAACAGCTCCGCCGAACCGTCGATGGCTGCGATCACGAGCGCCACCGTCGAGGGATCGTCGAGGTCACGTCGGGTGGCGGTGTCAGGCAGCAGCAGGTGGTGCCGTGCCTGGGCGGCGATGGTGGCGGTGTCCCGATCGCTGAAACCCATCCGGGCCGCGATCACCCACGCCAGTTCCGCGCCCACGATCGAGTGGTCCCCCGGCCGTCCCTTGCCGATGTCGTGCAGCAGGGCACCCATCAGCAGCAGATCCGGACGGCTGACCTCCGAAGCCAAAGCACTGGCCTGGACGGCGGTCTCGATCAGATGCCGGTCGACGGTGAAGCGGTGCACGGGATTGTGCTGGGCCTTGAACCGGACGTGCTCCCACTCCGGAATGAGCCGCGACATCAGACCGTGCTGGTCGAGCGCCTCGATGGCCGCGATCGACTTGCTGCCGGCGCCGATCAGACCCACGAACTCACCGCGCGCCGCAGCTGACCACGGCTCGATGATCGCTGAGGACTCGGTGGCCAGCCGGGACAGTGCGTAGCTGCTGATCGGCAGGTCGTGTTCCGCCGCGGCCCTGGCGACCCGCAGCACCAGCACCGGATCGGCCCACGGATCGGCATCCCTGGCGAGCACCACCTCGCCGCCCTGGGCGACGACATCCTTTGCCAGCGGTGTCCGGACCGCCGGATCCGGCTGATTGCCCGCGCGAGCGCGACGCAACTTGAACAGACCCGACCGGGTGGACGGCGCCTCGCTCGCGGCGACCCGACGCCAGGCGGCATCGGTGGCGTAGGCGATGGTGCGGGCCGCCTCGTTCACCGACCGCAACACCTGATCGCCGTCCACGACCTGCTCGGTGGTGCTCAGCGCGGCGGCGACAGCTGCCCGGTCCTGACCACGCAGCACGTCCGCACTGCGACCTGCCATCCGGTGCAGTTCGCCGCGCACGTCGAGCAGTACCCCACTTGCCTGGACCACGGCGGGAGCCAGGTCCATGAGTTGCGCCGAGGCGAGTGCGCGCAGTCCCACCCAATCACGCAGCCCGCCCCGGCAGTCCTTGAGGTCGGGCTCGAGCAGGAAGGACGCGTCGCCGCGAGTCGACCACCTGCTTCGAGCCAGCTCCTGTAGTTCTGAAAGCCTCGAGGGCGCGGTTCGGCGCCACCTCGAGATGATCTGTTCCCGCAGCAAACCGGTGAGCGCGGGATCTCCGGCAACATGGCGGGCGTCGAGCATGCCCAGCGTCGCCTTGAGATCGTCGGCTGCCACCGACACCGCCTCGTCGACCGTTCGCACGGAATGATCGAGGCCGACACCGGCATCCCAGATCGGATACCAGAGCTTGTTGGCGATCTCTCTGATCCCCGACACCTTGCCGGTGTGCAGCAGGACCAGATCGAGGTCGCCGTACGGAGTGGGTTCCTTGCGCCCCAGACCACCGACGGCGAGCAGGGCGATGCCCGCGATGTCGGGAAGCAGGTCAGTCAACCAACCGTCGTAAGCCGTGGTCAGCGCTGCGCGGAGTTCTGATCCGATCAGGTCGGTCCGGGCCTGTAACTCGACCCGAACCGACCTGATGGACTGCTCAGAGGGCGTCTTCATCCCGTTCGCCAGTCCGGACCCGCACGACTGCATCGACGTCGGTGACCCAGACCTTGCCGTCACCGATCTTGCCGGTGCGGGCTGCCTCGGTCACCGCGTCGACGACCTTCGCCGAATCCGCGCTGCCGACGAGCACCTCGACCTTGACCTTGGGCACCAGGTCCACGGTGTACTCGGCGCCGCGGTAGACCTCGGTGTGTCCCCGCTGGCGTCCGAACCCACTGGCCTCACTGACCGTCATGCCCTCGACCCCGAAGGACTCCAGAGCGGTCTTCACTTCGT
>JBBQFE010000052.1:0-10681 GCA_038321605.1 Mycobacteriales bacterium
AGCCGAGTGAGGTAGTTGGGCCACCGCCAGCTGGCCACTGCGCGCAGCGTGGCGCCGGTCGACGTCGCCTGCTGGGCGGCCCACCTGACGGCGTGCATGCTCGGCTCGGACCCGTCCACACCGACCACGACGATCGGGGCCGGGCTGACTTCGGTCGCCTCACTCATGAGCGTTTCCAGCCGCGCTGCCGGTGCCCGTGGACTCCGGATCGACGGTCACCCGCAGCGGATTGAGCCGCTGCCACAACAGGAACAGCAGGCCCAGCACCAGCATCCCGATACCGAGCCACAGGTTGATGTTGATATTGCTGGCCTTCGCGCGCTCGGCGTCGGAGGTGAAGAATCCCGCCACGGTGAGCATCACGCCGTAGAGGGTGAACAGGCCACCGATCAGCAGCCTGATGTCGAACAACTTGGCTGCGGCGGACTTCGGTGTGTCGGCGGACTGGTCCGGGGTGCTGCCCGGTGTCGTGTTCTTGTCGGTCATGGCCACCCTCCTAGGCGAAGATCACTGAAAGCACGATGACGATTCCGATGGCCCCGCCGCCGAGCAGCTTCGGCGATGCCCACCAGGCAGGCTTGTCCGCCAGCGCCGGATCAGGTGCGTTGGGATCGTGCACACCCCATACCAGGCCGGCGAGTTCGGCCACCGGTTTCGGTTTGGTCACCATCGTGACGGCGACCGTCACCACCACATCGGCGATGAACGCCGTTATGGCGCCGTAGAAGTTGAGCATCTGCGCGTTGATGGTGGCGTGGGTCGCGTCGTACACGCCGCCCTTGTAGAAGTAGGCGATGTGGTAACCGCCGAAGTGCATGACGCCGGCGCCGAGGGTACCCGCGACCAGACCCCACAGACCTGCCCACGGCGTCGTCCGCTTCCAGAACATCGCAATGATGAACGTCGCGAACAGTGGTGCGTTGAAGTACGAGAACAGCAGCTGGATGTAGTTCATGATGTTGCTGTAGCCGGAGGCGATGAAGGCGGTGCCGATACCGACGAGGATGCCTACGACGGTGACGATCCGGCCGACCTTGAGGTAGTAGCCGTCGCGGCGGCCCTTGACCACGTAGGTCTGCCAGATGTCGTAGGTGAACACGGTATTGAACGAGCTCACGTTCGCGGCCATGCCGGCCATGAACGCGGCCAGCAGCCCGGCCAGGGCGATGCCGAGCGTGCCGTTGGGCAGGAACTTGTTCATCAGCAAGGGGATCGCGTCGTTGTAGGTGGCGTTCTTGTCCTTGCCCAGGTTGGGGATCAGGACCAGGGCGATGAGACCCGGAATGATCGTCAGCGCGGGAATGAAGATCTTCGGGAAGGCGCCGATCAGCGGAGTGCGCTGGGCGGCGGAAAGGTCCTTCGCCGAAAGCGCGCGCTGGACCTCGGCGAAGTTCGTCGTCCAGTAGCCGAACGAGAGCACGAAACCGAGACCCATGACGATGCCGATCCAGTCACCGAGCGGATTCGTCCAGTGCCCGACGTTGGTTCCGCTCCAGGTCGAGAACGAGTTCGACCCCAGCGCGGTGTGGGTCACCTTCTCCTTCAGGCCGCTGTAGCCGCCGACGTCGTGCAGGCCGATGATCACCAGCGGTATCAGGCCGGCGACGATCACGAAGAACTGCAGGACCTCGTTGTAGATCGCACCGGACAGTCCACCCAGCAGGATGTAGGCCAGCACGAACACCGCCGAGATCATGATCGAGAGCCAGATCGGCCAGCCGATCAGGGCATTGATCACCAGTGCCAGCGCGTAGAGGTTGACCCCGGCGGTCAGCACCGCGGCAGCGGCGAACGAGACGGCGTTGAACAGGTGTGTCGCCGGGTTGAACCGACGCAGCAGGAATTCCGGGACCGTGCGCACCCGCGAGCCGTAGTAGAACGGCATCATGACGATGCCCAGGAACACCATCGCCGGCACGGCGCCGATCCAGTAGAAGTGCAGCGTCGACATGCCGTACTGGGCGCCGTTGGCAGCCATTCCGAGGATCTCGATGGCGCCCAGGTTGGCTGAGATGAAGGCCAGACCGGTGACCCAGGCCGGCAGCGATCTGCCCGAGAGCAGGAAGTCCTCGCTGGTTGCGATCGCGCGGCGGGCCATCACCCCGATGCCGACGACGAGGGCGAAATAGATTCCCAGAATTGTGTAGTCGAAGAAGTTGACGTCAAGCCTGAGCACCCCGGGGTACCTCCGAAACCTCAGCCACGATTCCGGTCGGTGCACATTTTTCGGCCCTAATCGGTTGCAGCGCGCCCAACCTACTCCAACAGAACGCACAACTACAGACTGCACAACCAAAGACGCTGGCTACACCTCACGCCGAGGAGCGCCGCCGATGCAGCGACTGAGCCGACGGGCTCAGGTCGAACGGCTCGGGCGGGCCGATCAGGTAACCCTGAGCCTGGGTACACCCGAGGGCTCGCAGAGCGGTCAGCTGGGACTGCGTCTCGACCCCCTCGGCGACCGTGACCACTCCGAGTTCCTGGCACAGCGCGATCACCCGTCGCACGATCGCGGTGGCGCTCCGGTCGACACCGATGGGGGAGATGAAGCTGCGATCGATCTTGACGACACTCACCGGCAGGTCGCGCAGCAGGGTGAGCGAGGAGTACCCGGTGCCGAAGTCGTCCAGCGCCACCTGAACCCCGAGTTCGGCCACCGCCCGCACTTCGCGGATGGACGCGGCCGACGCCTCGATCAACGCGGTCTCGGTGATCTCCAGATGCAGTTGCTCGGCAGGCAACCCGGATTCGCTGAGCACCTGCTGCACCGCGCCCACCAGCAGACCCCGACCGAGCTGGCTGCCGGACACGTTGACAGCGACCCACCGCCGACCCTGATCGGAGAACTCGGCGTCCTTCAGCGCGGCGCAACTCCTGGACAGCATCCACCAACCGAGCGGGACGATCAGCCCGGTCTTCTCCGCCATCGGCAGGAACGCGGCGGGCTCGAGCAGACCCAGGTCCGGATGGTTCCAGCGGACGAGTGCCTCGTAGCCGGCGACCGTGTTGTCGGCCAGGTCGACGATCTGCTGGAAGTAGGGCACCAGTCCGATGCCCTGTGCCAGTGACACCCGCAGCGCCTGCTCTAGGCGCAGATCCTGCACGGTGGCCGGCCGGTCCTGAGCCGGGTCGAACATCTCGATCCGCGCCCTTCCCTGTCGCTTGGCCCGCAGCATCGCCTGGTCGGCCTCCCTCAGCACCTCGTCGGCGTGCCGATGGGTGGCCCGGGTGACGGTGACGCCGACGGACAGACTCACCGTGTGTTCGTGGCCGCGGATCCGCAGCGGCTTCTCGAAATCGGCCATCAGGTCGATGCCCAGCTTCGTCAGCACCAGTGGATCGCCGATGCCCGGTGCGAGCACCACGAACTCGTCGCCACCGATCCTGCCCACCTCGAACCTGCTGCCCACCGCGGCGAGCAGCTTGTCCGCGACGACCACGAGCAACTCGTCACCGGCGTCGTGGCCGAGGCTGTCATTGACGGTCTTGAACCTGTCGAGATCGAGAAAGAGCACACCGGTCGCCAGGCCCGCGGACAGCTGGGCGTTGAGTTTGTCCTCGATCAGCGAACGATTCGGTAATGAGGTGAGCGTGTCGTGGCTGGTCCGACGTGCCAGTTCCTGCTCGGCTGTCTTACGGTCGGTGATATCGGCTATTTGGGAGATGATGCTGACAATTCCACCGTCTGCATCGCGAATGGCGCCGACTCTTAGCAGTCCCCAAATCGAGTGGCCGGCCGCGTGAATGAACCGCTTCTCCATCTCGTACGAGTCGCGCTCGCCATTGAGCAGTTCGAGGAAGAGTTCGAGGTTGGCGTCGACATCCGCGGGGTGCGTTATGTCCAGCACCCGCATGCCGTTCAAAGCTTCGGCGGGGTAACCGAGCAGCGTCACCAGCGTGTCATTGGCCTGCACGATGGTGCCATCGGTAGCGACGATGGCGGCACCGATCGGACTCCGCTCGAACGTCAGCTTCCAGTGGCCCTCCGCCTGGATGCGCTTGCGTTCTGAGACCTGCCAGGCGCGGGAGTCGGTGATGGCGATCGCTGCCTGTGCGGCGAAGAGTTCGAGAATCGTGCGCTGTTCCAGGTCAGGCATCAGACCGCTGACGGGTTGATCCACGCTCAGCACGCCGAGCAGCCGGCCGGAGGGTTCCCACATGGGTGCCAACAGGGTGTCGTCCGGGTGCCAGCGTTCGGAGTCGGCGGTGGGCACGGGCTCGCCGGAAGCCCACATGGGCACCCCACGAAAGGCTGACTTGTCGACGTCATGGCTGAGAAAACGCAGGTTCGCCCACTTCTCTGCTGATTCCAGCAGATCCAGCCACAGCTGCTCGGTGCTCGAGGCGCCCAACAGGGTGTAGATCTGAGGCGGTCCGGCGACCGCCTCCACCCACAGCTGACCCGCTCCATCGGAGACGTTGATGGCTGCCGCGCCGAATCCCAGGACGCTGATGCTCGAACGCGCAATCAGTTCCAGGGTCGCTTCGAGGCCATCCGTTGCCCCCAGCTCGCGAACGACATCGAGAACCTTTTCGAGCACAGAGCGGCGGACATTCGTCACACTCGGTGTCGACGTCACGAATGAATCTTCACACAGGTCACCGGACTAAACCACTCGGAAGCCGTGGAAAGAATTAGGCCGGGTCGATTCGAGCACTGGCCGGAGGGTATTAATCGAAGGACTCAATCCGGCGGCAGTTGGTGCTTTACGATCTTGCCCGCCGGATTTCGCGGTAAACGTTCAATGAATATCACCTCACGCGGAACCTTGAACCTGGCCAGGTTGCTCCGCACGTAGTCGGCGATTTCGTCTGCAGTCAGCTTCGGCCGGCCATCGTCGAGAACGACGTAGGCCCGCAGTCGCTGGCCGAAGTCGGGATCGGTCACCCCGACGACGGCAGCCTCGACGATCCGCGGGTGGTCGTTGAGCAGCGCCTCGATCTCGGCGGGGAATACGTTCTCCCCTCCGGAGATGATCATGTCGTCGTCGCGACCGTCGACGAAGAGGCGGCCTGCGGAGTCGAGGTGTCCGATGTCACCGGTGGACATCAGCGACCCCACGGTTTCCTTGGCCTGGCCGTCGGTGTAGCCGGCGAACTGGATGCTGCTGCCGACGAAGATGCGACCGCGCTGGCCATCGGCCACCTCGGTGCCATCGGCGTCGAGCAGTCGCACGGTGGTGCCGATGGGTGCCCGGCCCACGCAACCGGGTGCGGCCAGCAGATCCTGAGGAGTGGCGATCGTCGCGTACGCCACCTCCGTCGAACCATAGAGGTTGTAGAGCACCGGTCCGAACGCGTGCAGCGCGCGGGTGGCCAGCTCCGCCGACAGCGCCGAGCCAGACACCGCCAGGACGCGGAGGGAGCCGAGGTCATACCCCGTGCGTCGGGCTGCACCGAGATCCACCAGCCGGGACAGCACGATCGGCACCGTCACGAGTGCGTCCGCGGAATGTTCGGAGATCGCGGCGAGCAGGTCCGCCGGTTCGAAGCGGCGGCGTACGACGATCGAATCGCCCAGTGCCACTGCGATCATCGTCGACAGCAGGCCCCAGGCGTGAAAGATGGGCGCCGCGACGATGACGTGACGACCGGAGCGCAGCGGGATCTTTGACAGGTAGCCACCCGGAATGGCCAGCGACATGCCGAACTCCCGGGGCGCACCCTTCGGCGTCCCGGTGGTACCGCTGGTGAGCAGCACGATCTGCTGCGCTCGTGCTGGTCGTGGTGGTGCTGTCGGTGCGTGGCTCGCGGCCAGGTCATCGAGGCCGCCGGGGGACGACACCGTGCCCAGCCGGGTCCGGCTCGCGGCGGTCAACTCAGCGAATTCCGAGTCGGCGATCACCAGCGCCACCCCCTCCCGGCGGCAGACATCCGCCAGTTGCACCGCCGAGAAATCGGTGTTGAGCAGCAGCGTCCGGGACCCCAGCTTGGCGGTCGCCGCCAGTGCTTCGAACATGCCACGGTGGTTTCGGCAGAGCACGGCAACGCAGTCGTCCGGCCGTACGCCCAGCGCCACCAGCCCGTTGGCGATCGCATTGGCCCGCAGATCCAGCTCGCGGTAGCCGATCCTGCCGCGATCGTCGATGAGTCCCGCCGCGTCGCCGTACCGGAGCGCTGCCAGTGAGAATGCTGCGCCGGCCGGGCCGTACGCCCGAAGAGCCAGCGCCTCACGCAGCAGATCCTGTGGTGGCTGGACGCCGACGGCTCCTGCGCGGACCAGGGCATACGCGGCGGAGGACTCGACCAACGTCCGGCTCAGCAGACCGGAGACGCGACGCGGAATCTGCACCAGGGCACTCCTTCTGCGGCGTAGCTGCTTGTCTGCGGCAACCTATCGTCTTGGCGGGTGGGCCGCTGGCGTGCGAGGGTTGAGCCATGGCTGCAGACGATGACAAGAGCACCCCGACCGATCCCGCGGCAACAGCTTCCGAGGTGCCGGCGGGCAGCGCGGACGTCAAGGCAAGGTTCCGCGAGGCACTGGCCCGCAAGCAGGGGCTGCACGCCGAGGGCGTCGGGGGCAGCGGACCCTCGGGTTCGAAGATCCACGAGGCACACAACCGGGCGGGCGCCAAGCGTCAGTTCCGACGTAAGAGTGGCGGCTGAGTTTCAGGTCAGCGGGCCGGGCTGAGTCGCCCGACTAGCCAGCAGGCGGCCTCATAGGTCACAATATTCACGTACGTACCACCGCATGAGGTTTCGACGCGGCAGCGCTTGGGGAAGACGTTGCCGTCGAAGTTGCGGAGGTGCGCGATGTCTGCTGCTCATGTGGCGTCATCCACGAAAGGCGTGGTGTTCATACACTGCTGCCCGCCCGCGATCAGTCCCCATGTGGAATGGGCACTGGCCGGGGTGCTGGGCCGTCCCTGCAAGCTGGAATGGACGGCGCAACCGATGTCGCCGGGACAGCTGCGCGCCGAAGCCACCTGGGTTGGCCCGGTCGGCATGGGGACGCGGCTCGCCTCGTCGCTGCGCGCCTGGCCGATGTTGCGGTTCGAAGTCACCGAGGACGGCACCGGTGCCACCGACGGCGAGCGGCTCGCCTACGTTCCGGGACGCGGTTTCCACCGCAGTGTCGTGTCGGCCAACGGGGACGTGCTGGTTGGTGAGGAGCGACTGCGTGGACTGCTGAGCAAGGCACGCAGCACCGAGGAATTCGCGCACGGCCTGCACGAACTGCTCGGTTCCAGCTGGGACGCCGAACTCGAGCCCTACCGCGCGGCCGGCGACAACTCGCCTGTGACGCTCTTGCACCGCGTGGTCTGAGCAAGCACTATCCGGCCTGCCCTACAAGGGGATGTTGCCGTGCGCGCCGCGCGCCGGCGGGATCGCCGCCAGCGCGGCAGCCAGCTTCGACCGCGTCTGGGCCGGGTCGATGACGTCGTCGACGACACCGATCTCCATGGCGCGACCGACCCCGCCGGCGATCCGCTCGTGCTCGGCTGCGAGCTGGGCGTGCAGGGCCTCACGTTCGCCGGGCGGCGCCGCCGCCAGCTTCTTGCGGTGCAGGATGCCGACCGCGGCGGTGGCACCCATGACCGCCACCTCGGCACCAGGCCAAGCCCAGACCACATTCGCGCCCAGCGACCGGGCGTTCATGGCGATGTACGCGCCGCCGAAGGCCTTGCGGGTCACGAGCGTCACCCGCGGCACCACCGCCTCGCCGAAGGCATGCAGCAGCTTCGCACCGCGCCGCACCACGCCGTCCCACTCCTGGCCGACGCCGGGCAGGTAGCCCGGCACGTCCACCAGCACCACCAGCGGCACCCCGAAGGCATCGCACATCCGGACGAAGCGGGCCGCCTTCTCAGCGCTCGGCGAATCCAGGCAACCGCCGAGCCGCAGCGGGTTGTTGGCGATGACGCCGACGGTACGTCCAGCCAGTCGGCCCAGCCCGGTCACGATGTTGGGCGCCCACTTGGCATGCAGTTCGAAGAAGGTGCCGACGTCCAGCAGGCCGTCGACGATGGGATGCACGTCGTAGGCGCGCTTGCGGTTCTCCGGCATCAGGGCCCCCAGGTCCGGGTCGGGGCCTAACGTCGACAGTTCGAATCCGCCCTGCGCCGCCAGCAGGTCGGTCAGCCGCCGCGCCTCGCTCAGGGCGGTGCCGTCGTCCTCGGTGATCACATGCACGACGCCGCTACGACGGCCATGGGTGTCGGGGCCACCGAGGGATTCCATGTCGACGTTCTCGCCGGTCACGCTGCGCACCACGTCGGGCCCGGTCACGAAGACCCGGCCGGCGTTGGACATGATCACCAGATCGGTCAGTGCCGGGCCGTACGCCGCGCCGCCCGCTGCCGGGCCGAGCACCACCGAGATCTGCGGGATCCGGCCGGAGGCTCGGATCATCGCCTGGAACACCAGGCCCACCGCGTCCAGCGCCTCGACGCCCTCAGCGAGCCTGGCGCCACCGGAGTGCCACACGCCCAGCACCGGTAGCCGTTCGCGCAGTGCGAGGTCGTAGGCGGTGACGATGTGCTTGCAGCCCTCTGAGCCCATCGCGCCACCCATCTTCAGCGCGTCGGTGCAGAACGCCACGACCGGTGAACCGTGAATCGTGCCGCGGACGGCCCACAGACCGGAGTCGTCGCGCGGGTGCAGCTCGACAAGGCTGTCGTCGTCGAGCAGCAGCCGCAGGCGGACCTCGACATCGCGCGGGTCGACGGTCGCAGCCGGGCTCACCGCGGAGGTCGGGGCGCCCCCGGTGTTGGCGGTCACTGCGGTCATGGGCGTTCCTCCAGTTGTCAGAGCTTGTGGAACAGCAGCGCTGCGTTGTGGCCACCGAAGCCGAACGAGTCGTTCAGCGCAGCCGTGACCGCCGTTTCGCGCGCCTCGCGCGGCACATCCACCCGCAGGCCGTCTTCGGCATCGTCGAGATTGATGGTCGGCGGAATGATGTCGTGTCGAACACTCAGCACCGTCGCGATGGCTTCGATCGCGCCGGCCGCGCCGAGCAGGTGCCCGGTCATCGACTTCGTGCCGGTGACGATGGTCTGTTCGCCGAGCAGATTCGCGATCCAGGTCGCTTCGGCCATGTCGCCGGCGGGCGTCGAGGTCGCGTGCGCATTGACGTGCACCACCTCCGACGCGCTGATGCCGGAGCGCTCGATGGCGATCCGGGCAGCGCGCGCCTGGCCGTTGCCGTCCGGGTCGGGTTGCACGATGTCGTAGGAGTCGGCGGTCATCGCAGCGCCGCCCAGCACCGCATACGGTTCGCGGCCGCGGGCCTTCGCGTGCGACAGCCTTTCCAGGACCAGGATGCCCGCACCTTCACCGAGCACGAAGCCGTCCCGGTTCTTGTCGTAGGGCCTGGAGGCGCGCTCGGGTTCGTCATTGCGGGTCGACATGGCACGCATCTGGGCGAAGCCGGTGATCGTCAGCGGGTGGATGCAGGCTTCGGTACCCCCGACCACCACCACGTCCGCGCGGCCCAGTTCGATCAGATCCATGCCGTAGGCGATGGCCTCGGCGCCGGAGGCGCAGGCGCTGACGGGCGTGTGGACGCCGGCTCGCGCGCCGATCTGCAGGCCGACGTAGGCCGCCGGTCCGTTGGGCATGTTCATCGGGATCATCAACGGCGAAACCCGTGACGGCCCCTTCTCCAGCAGGATGTCGTGCTGGGCGATCAGGCTGGTGACACCACCGATGCCGGTGCCGATCACCACCGCGACGCGGCCGGGGTCCAGGTCGTTCTGCTCGGAGGTCCCGGTGAAGCCGGCGTCCTCCCAGGCCTGGGCCGACGCCACCAGCGCCGCCTGCTCCGCGCGATCGAGCCGACGGGCCTGCACCCGCGGCAGGATCTCGGCAGGGTCGACAGCCATCGGGGCTCCGATGCGTACCGCCAGCGGCTCCGCCCAGTCCTGGGTCAGCGCCACCACGCCGGACTTACCTGCCAGCAGGTTGGCCCAGTACGTGGCCACGTCACCCCCGAGCGGAGTGGTTGCACCGAGTCCCGTCACCACCACCGGATCGTTGGTGCCCGTCAGGTTCTCGGTCATATCTCGCTTCCTCTGCGCTCAGGGGCCTTACGTGACTTGGTGAAACCGACTAGCTGGGGTTCGACTCGATGTAGGACACCGCGTCGCCGACGGTCTTGAGCTTGGGCAGTTCCTCGTCGGGGATCTTGACGCCGAACTTCTCCTCGGCGGCCATGGCAACCTCGACCATGGACAGCGAGTCGACATCCAGGTCGTCGGTGAAGGACTTCTCGACGGTCACGTCCTCGGGCGCCACATCGGCGACCTCGTTCAGGATCTCGGCAAGGCCGGCCAGGATCTCTTCGGTTGATGCCACTGCGCTCTACCTCTCTGCATCGGACACTGGGTTCAGGTCCGCTCTTCATCCGTTCCCGGCTGGGACGGACGTCGTACGTCATCGGTCGTTCAGGGGGCGAGGATGACCTGCCCCGCAAAGGTCAAACCTGCTCCGAAGCCCAGCAGCAGAACCGGCGCCCCGGTGGGTATCTCGCCCCGCTCCAGCATCTTGGACAAGGCGATCGGGATCGAGGCGGACGAGGTGTTACCCGAGGTGACAATGTCACGGGCGATGACCGCGTTGTCCGCGCCGAGCTTCTTGGCGATCAGGTCGATGATCCGCAGGTTGGCCTGGTGCGGCACGAACGCCCCCAGTTCGGCGGGTGTGATGCCGGCAGCTGCGCAGACCTCGAGCGCCACGTTGC